>NZ_VPEC01000022.1:0-58414 GCF_013417355.1 Acinetobacter sp. YH12255 | reverse complement strand
TTGATGCCATTTCTCTTTATATTGTTACTTAGACAGGTAGGACATTTGATTTGTAGCGTTATTTTCATACCTCTATTTTATCAAAAGCCATATTGTTTTTTTCAGCATACTTTTTGAAACACCACCATCGTTTAAGTACCAGTCGACCGTTGGGTGCTTTGCATTTTCAGAAGCCTAAATATCTGGATTTTAGTGTGGAAGCAGGACAATCCTATTTTATTAAATATGATGAAGAAAATATCAGCACGCGGCGTAGTGTCTCGGGGCCCTTCATGCTCATGCCGGAAAAGGTCGGTCTGAATGAAATTGCTTTTACTCAGCTTAAATCTCACAGTTTTAACTTTGTGGCGCAAGATCAGGAAACTGGCCAGATTCGCAAAAAAGCCCAGAAAATTGAACCAACTGCTTATGATCCATCATTAGATGTACAGTTGAAGGCACCTTTTAAACTTTGGGATCCGCGTACTTGGTAATGGAACATTTTCTAGAATAAATATAATAAAAAAGCACCGATAGAGGGTAATGTTGATCAGTTAAGGAGTTTAGAAATAGACTCTTTAATTTTTTAGTCATTCACAGCGGAGTATTAATTTTATAAATCAAATTCTTGTAAATTATTTGTTACTTTGGTTTCGCCCAAATGAGAAGCTTCGCAAGGAAGGCATCTTGCGGAGCAACACTCCTCATCCGCAAAACTCGTCAGCCACCATCGACTAGGGTCTGTTGACATTTTCTGTTCAAAAAAATAGCGAGAAAGTAAAATTTAATCGCCAAACCAAATTTACTTCTCGCTATGCCTCGTACAATGCTGAATGATCAACACTAGTCTAAGTTACTTTCTATTTTCCGAAATTTTGATATCTATTTCAAATCTAATTTGAGAAATTTTGTCGAAGCAATACTTTATAGAATAAGAACAGGCTGCCCATGGCGTGATTTGCCTAAAGAATTTGGTTCGTATAACTCAATCTTTAAAAAATATAATCGTTGGTGTAAAAATGATAAGCTAATGAAAATATTTAAATTAATTTCTTCAAGTACTGATATGGAATGGGTTTTTATTGATGGTAGTCATGTTCGGGCACACCAACATTCTGCTGGAATAAAAGATCAGGATATTTCTAAAAGCATTGGTGGAAATAGTTCTAAAATACACTTAGCTGTTGATGCGGATGGCAATCCAATCGAAATTATTATCTCCGATGGAACGATACATGATGTCAAGATTGCTCCCAAAATGATTGAAAAACTTGATTTGAGTGAAACGGAAGTATGTTGTGCAGACAAAGGATATGACTCTGAATCATTAAGAGAACAAATATCTGCGAAAAAAACTAAAGCGAATATTCCAAGAAAATCAAATACTCAGTCAAATAATGATCATATGGATTGGTATTTATATAAAATCAGACACTTAGTTGAGAATGCATTTTGTAGGTTAAAGCAGTTCAGAGGAATAGCAACACGATATGATAAGCTAAAGTGTAGCTATGAGGGGGCAGTTGCATTAGCTTGTATATTTATTTGGCTACCTTTATCGGGTAAATTCTATACTTGAAATGTCAACAGACCCTAGTAAGTTTGTCGCAGAAACAATCATTTTTAAATCTTGCGGTGCAATACACCTCATGCCTCAAACAGTTGCGGATGACTTTTCTATCTATCAGATATAATCATGAATTTGAAAAAGAAAATGCCAGTCAATTCCTTAACTGACTGGCATTACCGATAGAGGGTGCTTTTTTATTGCAGTCAAAATTAGCCTGCAGCAGCGTCCACGACTGGAATCTTACCAATTTTTGCTTGCCAGATTTTAGGTGCAGTGGCGTGAATAGATGTACCATTCACATCAACTGCGACAGAAACCGGCATATCTTTCACGACAAACTTGTAAATTGCTTCCATACCCAAGTCAGCAAAAGCCACCACTTCAGCTTCACGGATCGCTTTCGATACCAAGTAAGCAGCACCACCGACAGCCATCAGGTAAGTTGCCTGGTTGTCTTTAATGGCTTCAACGGCAGCAGGACCACGGTCTGCTTTACCGATCATGCCGAACATGCCAGTTGCTTCAAGGACTTGACGTGTGAATTTATCCATACGCGTAGCCGTTGTTGGACCAGCAGGGCCTACAACTTCATCACCGACTGGATCGACTGGACCGACGTAGTAGATAAACTTACCTTTCAGATCAACCGGAAGTTCTTCGCCATTGTTAAGCATGTCGACCATACGTTTATGTGCAGCGTCGCGACCAGTATAAATCGTACCGTTTAGAAGTAATGTATCACCTGGTTTCCAAGCATTCATTTCTTCTTGAGTAATTGTATCGAGGTCAACACGTTTAGAAGATGAAGAATCCCAAGTGACTTCAGGATAGTCTTCAAGTTTTGGTGCGATGATGTTGGCAACACCCGTACCATCAAGTGTGAAGTGTGCATGACGAGTCGCAGCACAGTTCGGGATCATACCGACTGGCTTACCCGCAGCATGACATGGATAATCTTTGATTTTAATATCAAGAACAGTGGTTAAACCGCCAAGACCTTGTGCGCCAATACCCAAAGCATTCACTTTTTCGAAGATTTCGATACGAAGTTCTTCAAGTTTAGATTGTGGACCACGACGAAGTAATTCGTCCATGTTGATCTCTTCCATCAATGCTTCTTTGGCAAGCATCATGGCTTTTTCAGCAGTACCACCGATCCCAATCCCGAGCATACCTGGTGGACACCAGCCTGCACCCATCGTTGGAACAGTTTTCAGTACCCAATCTACGATTGAATCAGATGGGTTCAACATTGCGAGTTTAGATTTATTTTCTGAACCGCCACCTTTGGCTGCTACAGTGATATCTACTTTATTACCAGGCACAAGCTTGTGGTAAATCACGGCAGGAGTGTTGTCTTTGGTATTCTTACGACCAAAAGCAGGATCGGCCAGAACTGATGCACGAAGCACGTTGGAGTTTTCTAAATAACCCTGACGTACGCCTTCATTGATTGCATCATCCAGGCCCATGGTTAAATCGAATTTAACATCCATGCCCACTTCAACAAATACGTTGACGATACCGGTATCTTGACAGATTGGGCGGTGGCCTTCTGCACACATGCGTGAGTTAATTAAGATTTGCGCGATCGCATCTTTAGCAGCTTTGTTCTCTTCACGATCATACGCACGGCTCATCGCTTGGATAAAGTCTTGTGGGTGATAGTAAGAAATGAACTGAAGCGCATCTTTAACCGATGTGATTAAGTCATCTTGCTTGATAATAGTTGTCATACAAATATCTCTTGAGCGGGCTGATAGCTAGCGGGCTAAATTATAAGACAAAAGAATCGGGTTGTGGGCATTTTGGGCGAGCATTGGCCGAAAGTTTATAGTTTAAGCAATCTGAAGGACGACTTGAGCAGCTCAGCGGGTCAAATATGACAGTAATCGGTCATATTTAGTGTCATATTTCAGATAAAAAATACGCATAATTTTGCTTATTCCGTATTAAGCGATTGAATTTTATTAATTATTTTAAATTTAATAAAAAACCAGATTGTCATATAACTGTCATAAAACTTTTACATAATGCAGCTATTGAAACGGGAGATCTTAACAATGGTTACAGGTATTTTAATGGCAAGTGGTTTTTGTGTATATATCGCTGCAACTTGGATGTACGGTCAGAAAGAAGATCAAGCCTAAGCTTTATCTTCTTTTTTATTTTAAGACATAAAAAATTAACCTATCTTCAAATCTTCAAATCTTCAAATCTTCAAATCTTCAAATCTTCAAATCTTCAAATCTTCAAATCTTCAAATCTTCAAATCTTCAAATCTTCAAATCTTCAAATCTTCAAATCTTCAAATCTTCAAATCCAGTTATAAAAATATTTGAAAACTCAAATTTAAAAAGCATCTCTCCTATAGCTTACTCAAGCCATGTTGACCATTTACATTTTTAACCCAGAAAAACTCAAAGCCTGAAAACCCTTACACATGTGGCATTTTTTATTGCTTAGACTGTTTCTCTCAACTTCTAGAAACAGGCAAGTAGAATGAACAATTTTAATGCAAGTGATATTAAAGAACATGCTTCAGTCATTGCTTCATGTGGTACTCAAGTCGGGAAGGTAGACCATTTAGAAGGTCAGGATTCAATTAAATTAACAAGAAGTGATGATGAAAATAATGAGCATCATCTGATTCCCTTGAGTTGGGTAAGCGAAATCAAAGACGATAGCGTAGTGCTCAATAAAACAGCAGAAGATGTGCGTAAAGAGTGGACCACCTTATAAAAAATTAAAGTCAGTGGACTGAAAAGCAGGGCTGTCTCAGCTTAATTTTTTATGTCACAGACTTTATTAGTAATCGTTGAAAATGCCAGTTCGAAAGACTGGCATTTATTATGCGTAGTTGATTCTTTTTTATTTGGTTTTGCATTCTGCCAGAAATGGATTTTGAGCCTGTATAATGATTTTATCTGAAAATTTCCCTTCATATTCAAAACCATTTTGTATGATTTTTAGCGTTTGAAAACCATATTTTTCCTAGGCACGACTTCCACCTAAATTATGTCCAAAGACTATCAAGCCTAAACTTTTGAGTTGTAATGGCTTAAAGAAAAACTCTTTGACCAACTTGAGCGCTTCACTGCCATAGCCTTGAGCTGTCCAAGTGATCGTTGAGATGGCAATACAAAATTCGGCATGTTGAGCACAAGATTGATTTCTAGAATTCAAAGTTTACCGATCATTTCATCATGATGGTTTAAACAAATCGCAAAGTCATAACGGGTTGGATCAGCCAAACAGCGCTGAATATGTGCCTGCATATCTTCAAGTGTAAAATGCCATTTCAAGCCGGTCATATAACGCATTTCATCGATTTGCGTGAGCGCTAAAAATGTGAGCAGATTTTCAACTTTCAGTAAGTGTAAGTAGATGCGATTCCATTTAAGATCAGTGCTGATTTGATGCTCTTTGAGAGCATTTTTTATTTTTAGAAACGTAATCGACAGATTATAGAATGTCCGACTTTAGAACAAAAATGATTAAAAAAACCACCCCATCTTGCGAGAGGGTGGTGAGTGCGGAGCTATTAAATTTATTGAGCCTGCTGTTCTGTCTGAATCGCGGTTAAGGCGATGGTAAATACAATATCATCGACCAAAGCACCACGAGACAGGTCATTCACCGGTTTGTTCAAGCCTTGCAGCATTGGCCCAACACTGACTACATTGGCAGCACGTTGCACAGCTTTATAAGTCGTATTACCCGTATTTAAATCCGGGAAAATAAAGACATTGGCACGTCCGGCCACTTGTGAATCTGGTGCTTTTTGACGGCCAACACTTTCAACCGAGGCAGCATCATATTGTAATGGCCCATCAATTAGCAGGTCAGGACGACGTTCTTTGGCGATTCGTGTTGCTTCAGCCACTTTCTCGACATCGGCACCCATACCTGAAGTTCCGGTAGAGTAAGAAATCATTGCAATCCGCGGGTCAATGCCAAAGGCTTTGGCAGAATCTGCCGATTGAATCGCAATCTCGGCCAGCTGCTCTGCATCTGGATCAGGATTAATCGCACAGTCGCCATAAACATAGACTTCATCTGGCAGCAACATAAAGAACACAGAAGAAACCAGTGAATAATCGGGTGCAGTCTTGATCAGCTGAAAGGCAGGACGTACGGTATTGGCCGTGGTATGTACCGCGCCAGAGACCAGACCATCAACCTGATCCAGCGCCAGCATCATGGTGCCGAGCACCACAGTGTCTTGCAACTGTTCACGCGCTTGCAGTTCGTTGAGTTTGCCTTTACGTAGCTCGACCATCTTGTCGATATAGTTGTCACGAATCAGATCCGGATCCAGAATTTCCAGATCTTCAGGCAATTCGATACCACGAGCTTTTGCCACTTCTAAAACAGATTCGGGATTGGCCAATAAAATACATTGTGCAATGCCACGCGACTGACAGATTGCTGCAGCTTGTATCGTACGTGGTTCATCACCTTCAGGTAATACAATACGTTTTTTGGCCGCAATCGATTTTTGTACCAGTTCATGCCGGAAGGCTGAAGGCGATAGACGTGGCTTATAAGAACCATTCAACATCTGACCGAGCCATTCCGGATTGATGTGACTCGAAACAAAGCGCGTGACCTGATCTGCACGTTCCGTATCATCTACTGGAATTTCATTGCTGAGATTTGTCAGTTTTTGTGCGGTTTCAAAGGTGCTAAGCGGTGTATGTAAAATTGGTAAACCTTGTTTGATGGCGGTCTGGCAAAATTCCAATACGTGATCATTTGGCTGATGATGTTCAGTTAGCACCAAGCCAGCCAAAGGAATACCATTGCTGCTGGCCAGACTGCTTGCCAATAACACATCAATCCGGTCAGATGCACTGATGATCAATTCACCTGCTACAAACTTATGCAATTCATGTTCAATATTGGCCGAAATCAGGCTGCTGTGCTGGACACGGCGCTGTTTCGCTTCGCCTTCATTAATCCAGTAGGCCTGAATATGTGCCGCCAGATCAGATATACGCGGCACACTTAAAGTTTTACTGAAAGGCACCAGTCCAATTACAGGTAACTTTTCTGAACCAATATGTGGATGGGTTTGCTGGATGGCACGAATAAATTGTGTGGTTTCTTCTGCAAGACGTAAATCCGGATCAAGCGTTACAGGAATCTGTGCAGATTCTTCAGGCAGACCTTTGGTTCGCATCAACAGGATGCCAGACAGGCGGGTTGAACTGGCGCCACCAAAGTTGCGAATCTGGTTTTCAACTTTATCGGCAGTCTGACCTGGCTGCTGGATATTGGCATTGCTGACCACAATCACTTTGGCATCCAAAGCCTGCGCCAGCGAGGCATTCAGATCATCGGCAAAACTGTCCTGAGCATTTGGCAATAGACCTTCGACAATAATCAGGTCATGCTGTCTGGCAATTTGACGATGCAGACGTACCGCTTCTTCCAGCAGTTCATCCTGTTCACCCAGATTAATCTGCTGCAAGACTTTGCTATAACGGATTGGTTCAACAGTTTCACTTTGAGAAATATGACGATACAAAGCCGTAGTACGGTCTTCGACTTCATTCAATTCCTGAGCAAAAGGTTTGAGAAAGCCAGCTTTAACCCCTTGGCATTCCAGTGCATAAATCAGGCCTAAACATGCAGAAGTTAAGCCTACGCCTTCCCCAGTGGGAACCAATAGAATCGTTTTCATAAGTTACGTCAGTCACACAATAATAAAAATCAGTTAAAAAGTGGCCCTGCTTGCTTATGCAAGCGCTACCTCAGCTTCAGACTTTTTTGCGTTTTTTTGCTCCACTTCAAGTTCTACAACGCTATGTACTTCTTGAGCGATACGACCTTCTTCGTCTGTTGGCACTACCCAGATTTGTGGACCTGTACCTGAATCGATACGGCCTTCAGTGCCACGTTTCAGGTCATTATTGGCACTTTTATCCAGGTTGAAGCCGAAGTGGGGCAGATAAGTCATGGTTTTTTCACGGATATAGGCAGAATTTTCGCCAATACCGCCAGTGAAGAACAAGCCATCAATACGTGGCAGACCACAGCTCAGTGCTGCCAGAGATTTGGCTAGACGGTAGCAGAATACTTCAATCGCCAATGCAGCATCTTCATTGCCTTGTTCCGATGCTTCAATCAGGGTACGCATGTCATTCGACAAATCAGACAGACCTAACAGACCGCTCTGGCTATTCAGCATCTTGTCAATTTTATAGATATCCCAACCCAGATTTTTTGCCAGGAAGCTGTGCAGGCTTGGGTCGACATCGCCACTGCGGGTGCCCATGACAATACCTTCAAGCGGGGTTAAGCCCATTGACGTATCTACACTTTTCCCATTCCACACGGCACAGGTCGAGCTGCCATTACCGAGATGTGCTGTTAACCAGCCGCCTTGTTTCAGGCTACCTGCCAGTTCAGAACCACGGTCTGAAACATAAGCATGGCTGGTGCCGTGGAAACCATAACGACGCACACCATGGGCTGTATATAAGAATTTTGGCAGGGCATAGCGATATGCATGTGCTGGCATGCTTTGATGGAATGCGGTATCAAATACTGCTATTTGCGGTAAGTCTGGGAACAAGCGTTTGGTGGCTTCAATGCCAATCAGATGTGCCGGATTGTGTAAGGGCGCAAGCGGCGTTGCTTCACGAATCTTTTCAATAATTTCATCATTGATCAATTCTGCTTTGGTCAGGCTGCCACCATGTACCACACGGTGACCAATCGCATCTGGGCGATAGTTAGCCAGACGCTCCAAACCAACTTCAAGGGCTTTTTTATGGTCGGCAAAAGGAATATGGATATCGACCGGTTCGTTACCGACAGTCACGCCTTTGATACGAGCATTCTCTGTGCCTAAATTCTCAGCTAAACCATGAATACGGAAGTTCTGTTCCTCAAGAAGTAATGCAAACTTGATTGAAGAAGAGCCACAATTAATAACTAATACTGATTTAGACACGATTGATTACCCGATTTTTAATTAAAATTCTCGTCCATTGACTTGATCCAGTGATCAGCAAAAAAGCACTAAGCTGAATCAATATTGATGTTTTAACATTTGTTTTTTTTCTGTCCTAGATAGACTTTAGCAGATTAGACTTAAGCATTATCGACCAGACTGACAATAATAACTAAAATTTATCAGTTCATAGTTTTCATTTATAAATAAAATGATGCTGAAAATATAATCAATAAAGCTGCCAAATTCTATTTTCAATGTCGTACTGGAACAGATTGCTTTCAGTTTAGTGCCTAAAACAGCAAATATGACTTATACATACAATTCTATACAGAGATTCATCAATAAAATGACCCAAAGGTTCTGATCCATTTCGGTTTTAATTTTTATATCCATAAAAAATCAGCCTTGCGAACAAAGCTGATTTTTAAAGTGATCATCTGAAATAGTTATTGGCGAATCTGACCATCACCAAATACGATCCATTTTTGTGAGGTCAGGCCTTCAAGACCAACCGGACCACGGGCATGAATTTTATCGGTTGAAATTCCGATTTCCGCGCCTAAGCCATATTCAAAACCATCAGCAAAGCGGGTCGAGGCATTGATCATCACCGAACTCGAATCGACACCGGCCAAAAATTCACGTGCCAGACTGTAATTTTCAGTAATGATCGAATCGGTATGATGTGAGCCATACTGATTAATATGTTCAATCGCTTCTTCTATGCCAGAAACCACTTTGATGGCCAGAATTGGGCCCAGATATTCGGTATACCAGTCTTCTTCAGTGGCCGCAATCACTGCATCAGCAAGAATGCGCTGGGTTTCTTTGCAACCACGGAGCTCTACTTTTTTCTCCTGATAAAGTTCTGCGATGCGGGGCAAGAACTCTTCAGCGACTTTTTCATCGACTAGCAAAGTTTCCATGGCATTACATACGCCATAGCGATGGGTTTTGGCATTTAAAGCAATGGGTAAGGCTTTTAACAGATCCGCCTGTGCTTCCACATAGATATGGCAATTACCATCCAAATGTTTGATCACCGGGACACGAGCTTCTTCAGTAATGCGCTCGATCAGGCTCTTGCCGCCACGAGGTACAATCACATCGACATATTCGGTCATGGTAATGAGCTGGCCGACTGCAGCACGATCAACGGTATTGATCACTTGTACTGCTGATTCTGGCAGGCCGGAAATTTTCAGCGCATGTTGAATTGCCGCGGCAATCGCCTGATTGGATTCCAGTGCTTCTGAACCGCCACGTAAAATAATCGCATTGCCTGATTTCAGCGCCAGTGAAGCCGCTTCCAGGGTCACGTTGGGACGTGATTCATAAATCATGCCGACCACACCCAAAGGTACACGCATCTTGCCCAGTTGAATGCCAGATGGGCGATAAGCCATATCGCTAATTTCACCAATCGGATCTTTCAGGCCAATCACATCTTTCAGGCCTTCTAACATACCTTTAAAGCGTGCGGGGTTGAGTTCTAAGCGATCAAGCAGGGCACTGTCCAGATTGTTATTATGCGCTTTGGTCATATCTTTCTGGTTGGCAGCCAAAATAGCCGGCTGGCTATTTTCCAAAGCCGTATAAATAGCCGATAGTGCGTTGTTTTTGGTTTGGGTGGACGCACGAGCCAAAATGCGAGAAGCCTGGCGTGCCTGCTGTCCTACTGTTTGCATATATTGTTCAATAGACTCTTGCATAGCGCTTTGATCACTTAGAAATTTCACTTCGATATTAACAGTCTGCTGCCGGACAATGAAGCCCATCTGTTAAAAATCATCCGTTTTCGCGGACTTCTAAACATTTTGAAATTGTTTTCTGTTTAAAAGCAGATAAGTGGTCGCTGAAGCGGTTGCTTGTGAAAAGCCGCTCTGTATAGAATGAAATAAGCGACATTGAAGTCATATATAATTATTAAAGAGCAGGATGCGTGTTCAGGCTCATCGGAATGTGTCTGAAGCATAAGATCTGTTAATCATGACTTTCACAATAAAAATAAGGCAAGGACGGAGGAAAAGGAAAATGAATTCCATTATCCACATGGATGCCCATGTATTGGATTCGCAAAGCCATTATGGTTTTTTTGATCTTTATGATAAGCACAGTTTTAAGCAGCCAGCACGAAGCACCTGGATGGATGGCTGGAAAATCGAATATATGGCGATTGCCCGTCCGGATACCTTGCATCTCAGGCCGATGGTGATCATTGGGGGCGCCTTCCAGAATTTTAATTCCTATAAATATTGTGTCGAACAGCTCTTCGCTGCCGGCCCGATCATTCTGATTGACTTGCCTTCGATGGGAGCCAACCAGCAGATCAGCAATGTGGATACTGGTCTGTCGGCTGGAACTCTGGAGCTTGAAGACCTTGCTGCCATGCTGGGGCAATGGCTGGAGCAGATGCAACTTCCTCAAGTTTCAATTTTAGGCATGTCCTTAGGCTCAGTAGTCGCCTCCTGTCTGGCAGACCAGCGCCCTGAACTGGTGGATCGGATGATCCTGATGGGCGTAATGCAGAAAACCCGCAAAAGCTGGCGCATGCTATTGGAAGAATCCTTGCATCTGATGAAAGAACAGCGCATGGATGAATTTGGTCAGGCGGTCATTTTATATCTGGTCAATCATGCCCGTCTCAAAGAAACCCGCATGTCACCAACAGCAAAGCGCTTATTCTTCAAGCAGATGTCAGAATTCACGGTGACCGAACAAGAGCGTTATGATATTAACTGCAACCGTCTATTGCGTCTGACCCACGTGCCGATTCCACAGTGCAAGGTTCTGGTGGCCTGTGGTCAATATGACAGTTTTACCTTGCCACATGAGAATGCCAATTTTGCCCTGCAATGTCCAAATATGCAGTATGTACAAATTGCCGGTGCTGACCATGTGCCTCAGTTGCAGCGCAGGAAAGAAACTATGCATCTGTTTGCCACCTTCTTGCGTGATGAAGCAGTCGAGCAGTTGCCGGGAATTATTCCGTTTAGCCGTGAACAGATGCAGCAGATTGAACGGCGCGGTGAAGAACGGATTTGTGTGCAACAGCCACAACGTTATTTGAGTCATCGTCATTCGGATCTGCTGTTGAATGTAGAAATTATCGACATGAATTTCTTTGGAGTATTGCTGGAGTTGGACGCAGGACAGACAGAGTGTGCCGCAGCTTATCCGCGTGATCTGGCCTTGCATCTGGAAGATGAAAACGGCGAGTTCAAGATCGAATGTCTGATCTTTGAACAGGATGAGACTCAAGTGCGAGCCCTGTTTAAACATGGCAGTTTTGAAGTGGCAGAACGTTTATTGGCTTTTGTGCAACAACAGAAAATCCTTCAGCAAGAAGACGCTTTCGATGCAGTGATTTAATCGGGGCTTAATAAAAAAACAGCGTCATTTAACGCTGTTTTTTTTCACTGCATGAATCATCCAGACCAGATCACCGAGATGTTCATCCTGCTCCGGTGTCAGATTTTGCTGACGAGGCTCGGCAAAATAACGTTGCGGTTGTTGTACCTCAACCTGATTGAAACCGGCATCTTGAAAAAAGTGCTGTAATTCTTGGGGGGTTTTAAAATGAAAGGTAAATGCACTGCGTGACATGAATTTAAGCAGACGGCTACAGCTCCAAATAAAATTCGCCAATTTATTTTTGACGGGTTCCGGGTAAATGTCGCTAAGGTAATGCAAGGCTGGAAAATGTCGTGCATTCTCTGCAATACCTTGCAACAGA
This sequence comes from Acinetobacter sp. YH12255, assembly GCF_013417355.1. Lineage (NCBI taxonomy): Bacteria > Pseudomonadati > Pseudomonadota > Gammaproteobacteria > Moraxellales > Moraxellaceae > Acinetobacter > Acinetobacter sp. YH12255. The sequence continues at coordinate 46,162 of NZ_VPEC01000022.1, read as the reverse complement.
ATACGCAACATGCGTTGATCAAAGTAATTAATCAGCCCCTCATTAATTACCACCAAAGGTTGGTCGGGATCAAACATCTGAAAGATACAGTCCAACTCTTCACTAAAAATATCTGCAGTGAGCACTTCGGGAGCCTGCTGATCAATCTGCTGCAAGGCTTGGGTCTTGATTCTGGCCATGTCGGGAAGATCCAGTTCGCGATAATCAATCTCGGGAAATTTTTGCCTGAAATTCCAGCTACGTGGAGACAAACCGCAGGCAATTTCAAGAATCTGAAGTTGTGGATGTTGCTCGATCAACTGACACAGATGTTCATCAATCATCTGATGACGCTGCTTGAGTGTGGTACGCATACTGCCACCCACAGAGCGTTCTGCCCATACTTCGAGTGGATGTAGCAGTGTGGCCAGAAACTTGCCTTTAGTCGTGGCAAAGACCGGATGTGAGATTCCCATTTGATACCAGATATAGCCGGTATAATGTGCTGTAAAAGAAATATGGCGATGCTGCGAAAGTGATTTTGGCATAGGGTTCTGACCTTATTGTTATTTTAGTTGGGTGCTACAGAAGTAACGCCTTTTAACATCATAATAAAAAAGGAACACTTTGTCGTGTTCCTTTATCATCTTGATTGGATTTAAAAAGTTTCAGCTAGTCTGCTGCTTGAATACCAGTATTTCATCACGAATCTTGCGCCATTCATCACCCAGATCCAGTTCAGTGCCAATTTGAATCGCTGGAATTTGACCGCGCATACGTTCTAAACGTTCCTGATTTGGCAACGGCAGGTCGGCAATGCCTTCCAGTGCAATACATTGTGCTGCACGATCATTACAGACCAGCCCCATATCACACCCGGCTTTCAGTGCGGCCTGAATTCGGGCATCGGCACCGCCTGCCACACAGGCGGCCTGCATGCTTAAATCATCCGAGAACAGAACGCCGTCAAAACCGAGTTGCTGACGCAAAACTTTCTGAATCCAGAATTCCGAGAATCCGGCCGGATTGGGATCTACCTGACTATAAATCACATGCGCTGGCATTAAAGCATCGAGTTGCGGCTGTAACTGGATAAAGGTCTGCATGTCTTTTTGCTGAATGTCTTCATAGCTGCGCATATCAATGGCTGCGGCAACATGTGAATCCGCTTTGACTGAACCATGACCCGGGAAATGTTTACCGGTTGAGGCCATGCCGGCACGTTTCATCCCTTTTAAAAATGCGCTGGCCAGTGGAATAATATCTGAAATATTTCTGGCAAAGCTTCGGTCACCAATCACATCACTGATGTCGTTTAAATCCAGCACCGGCGCAAAACTGAAATCAATCCCGACAGCCAGTACTTCAATCGCCATCAGCCAGCCGCATTTTTCGGCCAAATCTAAAGCACGCTGCGAATCATGAGCATACAGTTCGCCAAATTTCCCCATCGCAGGGAGCAGGGTAAAGCCCTGTCTTAAGCGCTGCACACGTCCACCTTCCTGATCGACTGCAATCAAAATATCAGGACGAATCTGGCGCATGTGATCGGTTAAGGCACGGACTTGAGCCGCAGATTCGATGTTACGTCCAAATAAAATGACTCCACCGACTTGCGGCGCACCGAATAGTTCAATATCTTCTTGAGTCAGGGTTGTGCCTGCGATGTCGAGCATCAATGCGCCAATCATATGCGGAATCCGTTTTAGAATTTTTCCGGGAAACAATACCTGATTTCTGCAATGATTTGCTACACTTTGTCAGCACAGAATATGATAAAACTACACGACATAAACATATTAAGTTGTTTAAGATGCTGAATACTTTAAATTCTGGTCGAAAAGCAACACAGTCACATTGGTCTCTAGGCCAAGGAAGTACGAATTATTTATGAAATTTCAAACGATAGCTTGCGCCGTTGCGATTGCGACAGGTGGCTTCTTTTTTACCCATGTCGTGAATGATGCGATTGCAGCCAATAGTGCAGAAGTGGTCAGCAAAGCCATTCAGCCATCTCAGGAACAGGCATTGGTATCACGTCAACTGGCGACGCTGGTGGACCGTCAGCACTATTTGAATATGCGTCTGGATGCCCAGACTTCGCAGCGTATTTTCGATTTCTATATCGATAGTCTGGATCCGGAACATAGCTTATTTCTGGCACCAGAAGTTGAAAATTACAAGAAACGTTATGGGGCCAATTTCGGTGCTCACCTGAAAGCTGGCAATTTGTCGGGTTCTTATGAAATCCATGCGCAATATCGTCAGCGCCTGACTCAGTTCTATACTTATATGCTGGATGAGCTGAAAAAACCACAGAACCTGAATCAGCCAAATGTCTATATCGAAACGGATCGTGAAAAAGCACCATTCTTTAAAACTGAGGCTGAACAGCGCGCGCACTGGTCAAAAATGCTGGTGTCCCAGCTGATCAATCTAACCATCAGTAAAGAAGAAGAACAGGCCAAACAGAAAGCACTGAAGGCCAATCCAGAACTGGCCAATGGACAAGACCTTACCGGTCCTGAAGATCTGACGCCTGCACAAACCTTGACCAAGCGTTATACCCGTCAGCTGGAACGTGTCAGCCGGATCAAGAGTGATGATGTGCTCGACAAGACCTTGAATGCGATGATGCTGACCTATGATCCGCATAGTAATTATTTCCCGCCTGTAGATGCGATGGAGCTGAATCGTCAGACCACTTTGCAGCTCGAAGGGGTTGGGGTCTCGATTCGTCCTGAACGTGGCAATGAAGATTACACCAAGATTGAAACCATTGTCGAAGGTGGTCCTGCGAGTAAATCCGGTCAGGTGAAATCGGGTGATCGTATCATTGGTGTAGCCCAGGATGGCGAACAGATGGTCGATGTGATTGGCTGGCCAAGCAATGAAATTGTCGGTCTGATTCGCGGCAAGCGTGGCACTAAAGTCACTCTACGTTTACTCGGTGCAGGCGCGACCATGGGGCAGGCACGTAACGTGACCATTACCCGTGATGTGATTCAGGAAGAAGATGCCGGTGTGCGTACGCGTGTCGTCGACATTCAGCGCGATGGCAAGAAATATCAATATGGTGTGATTGAAATCCCGTCGTTCTACCTGAACTATCGTGCACGTCGTGCCGGTACAGATTATCGTTCAGTCTCTGAAGATACCAATAAGGCTTTAAAAGAACTGGCGGCCAAAAATGTTGCCGGGATTATTGTCGATTTGCGTAATAACCCGGGTGGCTCACTAGAAGAAGTGGCACGTATGTTGGGGCAGGTGATTAAATCTGGCCCAGTGGTGCAGATTCGTGATGGTAATGGCAATGTTAGCGTCTTTGAAGATGATGATGGCGGTGCACAAACCTATGCGGGTCCTTTGGCAGTAATGATCAATCTGGCCTCTGCCTCGGCCAGCGAAATTTACTCCGCAGCGATTCAGGATTATGAACGTGGGATTGTGATCGGCAGTACCACCACTGGTAAGGGTACGGCGCAGGTGCAACTGGATAGCTTGGCCCATGGTCAGGCGACACTGACACAGCGTAAATTCTACCGGGTGACTGGTGGTAGTACCCAGAATAAAGGGGTTGTGCCAGACATTAAACTGGTCGATATTTATAATGAAGAGTTTGGTGAGCGTAAGGCTAAAAATGCCTTGCAGTGGGATACCATTCCAACCGCACCGTTTAAACGTGAAGGTGCAGTACAGAAATATGTACCTGAATTGGCTAAACTTTCTCAGCAACGGGTCGTGCTGGATTCTCAGTTCAAGTATCTGGAACAGCGTAAGGCGGTGATGAAAAAAGCCGAGGAAGAAAAGCGTCAGGTACTGGACTTGCAACAGCGTAAAGCAGAGTTGATTGCCATGGAGCAAAAAACGCTGGAGGCAGAAAATACCCGCCGTATGGCTACAGGTCTTAAACCTTATCCGAACTGGGAAACTTATCAGGCTTCAATGGATGCACTGATTGAAACCCGTGCCAAAATGAAAGCCAAAGAGCGTCCGGCGCTTCCTGAAGAAGAAGCCTTTGTGATCGAAGCTGCACATGTGTTGCTGGATTATGCCAAGTTACAGGCCAAACAGTAACTTTTAAGCATGTCCATTTAAGTATCTAAGGATCTAAAAAAATAGCCTGTTTCGACAGGCTATTTTTTTATGATATCCGGCTATTTAAAAATCAGAATAAATTTTTCACATGAATTGCTAGCTGTCTAAATAAAAAGAAAAAAATTGTGACGGTGGTTGAATAAATAAACTGGAAAAATAGATTTAAACATTTGCTAAAATTTTCAAGACTCATAAGATAGAAGTCATATTTTATGCTGATGTTCATCATGATTTCAGAATCTGTTCTCGACCCTGAATTAAAAAAATATAAATTCTAATTTTATTTAAAACCAGAGGCTTTGCACAGCGACACATGTGCATTGCTTGTCAACTTTACGATTCTGACGGCTTTAAACTTGACCAGGTGGAAATAGAAATACACGTGAGGGGAATAATAACAATGATGACCAATACGGAACATTTTATATGATCCCTATTCAGCATGATATCAGTCTGGTCATCGGATCAACTCTCTTTGCTTTCGTCGCTGGCTATTTTTTGATGCCGATTCAAAAAATATGGTGGCGTGAGTCGCGAAGAAAATTTGCAACACTCATGCTATTTGCAACGGCCGCATTACTGGGGCTATTGATCTGGTCGATCCATTTCATTGGGATGACAGCAATTCATTTAAGTCATGTCTATCATTTTGATTTCAGCTGGATGTTGCTCTCTTATTTAAGTGTCTTTACGGCTTCTATTTTTACCCTCTGGTTAATGATCCAAAGCATCTGGTCATTTTCCCGAGTGGCTCTCGTGATCGTGGTGATGAGTCTCGGGGTCTCAGCCATGCACTATACAAGTAGTCTTAGGGCCAACTTTGAGAGAACAGAGATTACGCCAATCACAGAATCTTCACATGCGACTTATGATCTGTTGTTCGCGGTTGTGTTAATCAGTGCTCTGTTACTGATTGCCATGATTCGTCTGGTTCTCTCAGAATTGCGTCTGGCATCTCTGAATCGCCAACTGCGATGGGCCAATAAAGAGCTCGAAAATCAAAATATCCAGGATAATCTCACCAAATTACCCAACCGTTTATACCTGGCTGAATACGCAGATATCTTGTTTTCCAAGCAACAACATCAGCAGGAAATTGCCTTTTTATATATTGATCTGGATCGTTTTAAGGCGGTGAATGATGTGTTTGGTCATCAGGTCGGAGACCAGTTGCTGATTCAACTGACTGCGCGTATTCATCAGTTATGGGGTGACCGTTCCAAGCTGCTTAGAATTGGTGGTGATGAGTTCCTGATGGTGCTGGAAAATACGTCCGTCAGCAAAGCTTCAGAAATGTCAGAGCAGATTCTAAATCTGATTCAGGACAGCTTCCTGATTGATGGCAAAACCATTAATATTTCGGGCAGTATCGGAATCGCGATGTATCCGGAGCATGGCAAGAATCTGCAAGATTTACTGGTGAATGCCGATGCAGCAATGCTCAGTTCTAAATATCAGGGCCGCAATACCTATTCAGTCTTTAATTTTTCTTCTGATCAGCATGAATCCAAGAGCCAGAGCAAGCTGATTAATGATCTGTATAAAGCAGTTGAAGATCAGCAATTTGTACTGTTTTATCAGCCTAAATTTACCAGTGAACGAAAAATTTGTGGGGTAGAAGCCCTGATTCGCTGGCAGCATCCATTACATGGGTTACTGGGTCCCAATATGTTTATTCATGGCGCTGAGAAAACTGGGCTTATTATTCAGATGGGCTATTGGGCACTGGAGCAGGCTTGCAAACAGATCCAACTCTGGGAAAAAAATAATACCGACTTTTTCCCGATTGCCGTGAATTTGTCTGCGGTGCAGTTTGAGCATAAGCATCTATTAGCTAATCTGCAAAACCTGTTTAAACGCTATAAGATCAATCCGCAGCACTTGATGATCGAGATTACTGAATCGACCGCCATGCATTATATCGATGCCAGTATTCGTACCCTTGAACAATTACGTAATATCGGTATCCAGCTGGCGATTGATGATTTTGGAACCGGACATTCCAGCTTCTTATATCTAAAAAATCTGCCCGTGGATGAACTGAAAATTGATAAAGAGTTTATTCAGGATCTTAGCGTCGGCTCTAAAGAAGAAATGATTCTGGAAAGCATTATTCGGCTGGTGATTAAACTGGGTTTAAAAGTGACGGCTGAAGGCGTAGAAACCACGCTGCAAGCAGATATTTTGACTCGACTCGGTTGTCAGCAATTACAAGGTTATTTGCTGGCAAAGCCGATGCCAGTCGAGTCATTGGCAACACAGGATTTTCTGTCTTAATTTGAATTTTTATACGCTACTAATGCGGTATTAAATAGTACATTGAACCTATATTTAGTATTATTCAGCAGGCCAGTTGAATGACACAAACTCCCATATTTAAGCTTCATAACCGTATTGTTTCCGACTCAATCTGGGCTGAAAAATACCGCAATCAACAAGCATAGATCTTATAAATACTGTCATTTCCTTCAGCCGTGGGCATACTTATTGGCTTTAGAAATCTGCTACAATATTGCCAATTTTCATATTGATCGTTTTTGATCTTGAGCACTGCGGTTCTGCAGTAGGTATTTTCCATGAGTTTTAAAGATGAGTTAGCGGCGCAGGTCGCTCAGCGACGTACATTCGCCATTATTTCCCACCCCGATGCCGGTAAAACCACCATGACAGAAAAGCTGCTGTTATGGGGGCAGGCGATTCAGGTTGCAGGTATGGTGAAAAGCCGTAAGTCTGACCGGGCCGCTACATCGGACTGGATGGAAATGGAAAAAGAACGTGGCATCTCGATCACGACCTCGGTGATGCAGTTCCCGTTCAAAGACAAGATGATCAACCTGCTCGATACCCCGGGACATGAAGATTTCTCGGAAGATACCTATCGTACCTTAACCGCCGTCGACTCGGCATTAATGGTGATTGATGGTGCAAAAGGGGTGGAAGACCGGACCATTAAATTGATGGACGTGTGTCGTATGCGCGATACACCGATTATTTCTTTTGTTAACAAAATGGACCGTGAAATCCGTGAGCCACTCGAGCTTCTGGATGAAATCGAAAACGTTCTGAAAATTAAATGTGTTCCGATCACCTGGCCATTGGGTACGGGGCGTGATTTTGCCGGTGTATTTAATTTAATCGAAGAAAAATTCTACATTTACAAAACCGGTTTTGGTTCAACCATTCCTACAATCGAAATACGTGATGGTTATGACTATCCGGATCTTCGTGAGAAAGTTGGTGAGCTGGCGTGGGCTGCATTTGAAGAATCACTTGAACTGGTGCAAATGGCCAATGAGCCATTGGATCGTGAAGAATTTCTGGCAGGCCGTCAAACGCCGGTATTGTTCGGTACAGCCTTAGGTAACTTTGGGGTTGACCATGTGCTGGATGCCTTCAGTCAATATGCACCGCCGCCGAAGGCCCATCCTACTCAGGCTCGTGTTGTCGAAGCTGATGAAGAAGGCTTTAGCGGTTTTGTCTTTAAAATTCAGGCCAATATGGACCCGAAACATCGTGACCGTATTGCATTCATGCGAATTTGTTCAGGTAAATATGAAAAAGGCCTGAAAATGAAGCATGTACGTCTGGATAAAGATGTGCGGATTAGTGATGCCTTAACCTTCCTGGCCGGTGACCGCCAGCATCTGGAAGAAGCGTGGCCGGGCGATATTATCGGACTGCATAACCACGGCACCATTCAGATTGGTGATACCTTTACTTCAGGTGAAAAGCTACAGTTCACAGGTATTCCGCACTTTGCACCAGAAATGTTCCGCCGTGTACGCTTAAAAGATCCTTTGAAATCGAAACAGTTGCAAAAGGGCCTGAAAGAGTTGTCTGAAGAAGGTGCAACACAGGTATTTATGCCACAGCATAATAATGACCTGATCGTGGGTGCAGTGGGCGTACTTCAGTTTGAAGTGGTGGCGTATCGTTTGAAAGAAGAATATAAAGTTGACTGTGTTTACGAACCCGTGAACATCAATACTGTTCGTTGGGTGTCTTGTGATGACGAGAAAAAATTTAACGAATTTAAGAAAAAAGCCCACGACCAGTTGTCAGTCGATGGCGGTGGTCACTTGACTTATCTTGCGCCAAGCCGAGTGAATTTACAGCTCATGCAAGAACGTTATCCGGACATCGTGTTCCATAATACGCGCGAACACTAAACTTTCAGGTATTCAAATATCGTCTAAAAATATCAAACAGCTTCTCCGGAAGCTGTTTTGTTTTATGTTACATTTAAACTATTCATAACCTGATAGATTGTTTAAAAATGAAGTTCAGCAAGGAAGCCACCCTCGGTGCTGTCATTGGTTTAAGTCTTGTCCTGAGTGGCTGTGATAAAAGCGAAAAAGAACCGGAACTTGACCAGCCGGATGGAAAAACAACCCCAGTTAAGCAAAGTGCCAGTATTTTGCCTTACCTGAATATTCAAGAACAACCGGCCAAGATCGCCTTGCCATTTTGTGAAACCAAAAACTGTATTAATGTCGATATCCAGACTTTATATACGGCTGATCCATGGATGAATCACTGGATCGAAAAACAGCAGGCCAAGGTAATTCAGGATCAAATTGGCTTAAAACAGGATATGAGTTTACAACAGGCGATGAATGCCTATGTGAAAAAATCGGATGCCTGGCAGGCTCAACTCCAGCTCAATCAGGCTTATGAATTATCGCTGTATACCCGCATTCCCTATCAGCGTAATCAATATGTCTTGCTGCAAATTGGTATTGATAGTAAACAGGAAAATATCAGTGTGTATGAGCGCTATTATTTTTTTGTAGCCGATCGTCAACAGCAAAAAATGCTGACTCCACTGGATATTATCGATCCCAAACAACAGTTGTTAATGGATCAGATCATTCAAACCGCTTATGAAAAATGGTTAAAAGACAATAATCACGAGGTTCAGCAGCAAGCACCGAAAAAACTGTATTGGGGGCAGGCTGAGTGGTTCTTCGATCAGGAAGGGATTGGTCTGCATTATCGTAGTCATGACATTAGCAAAGATGCCAAACAACTGGATATCTATTTAACAAAAGAACAAACACAACAGGTCTTGAAAGCCGAAGTCTATCGGAATATGTTCTAAAGGTCGTAATCCTCTCAGGATTAATTACACGTTTTGAAAAGGGTAATGAATGCCAAAATATAAGAATATTTTTTGTCTATCGATACTGGCATCCGCAGTTTTACTGAGTGCATGTCAGCCGAAGAGCAATGAGCCGAAAGAGCCGACTTCTCCTGAAGTGGTACAAACCGAGCCAGAAGTCCTGAAACTTAGTGGTGATACCGAAAAACTCAAGCTGGTGATTCCAGAGTGTGAGGGTAAAAACTGTCCGGAAATTTCGATTGAACGCCTGAACAGTAATCAGCGCTTTATTGATGAATGGATCGATCAGCAGATTTTGCAACAGTTAAAAAATATCCTGTCTGTCGATGCGATTGAGCCGGCAAAAGCCACTGCTGCCAGTGAAGCCGAAGTGGCTGCTTCTGAACCAAAAACAGCCTTGTCGACGGTCACTACACCAAAACAGCAGCTTGAGCAGCAAATTCAGCCTTCTATGCAGACCTTCTTGAATCTGGACAAGGAGCTCAAAGCACTGAGTGCCAGTCATAGCATTAGCCTGATGATTAAGCCCAAGATTCTGAATTCGGGTGATCCATTGGCGACTGTGGTGCTAAACAGTAGCCATTATCTGGGAGGTGCGCACGGAGCATCTGCACAGCGCTATTATAATTTTGATCTTGAACAGCAAACACTGGTCAAGCTGGATGACATTATTGCCGAGAAGCAAAAAGCCAAACTCGAAGCACAGGCGTATGAGGCTTTTAAAGTCTGGGTCATGGAGTCCAAGCTGGCAAAAGATGTCGCTGAATATGAACAGGCCTGGAAGTTCATACTGACCGATAATTTTTATCTGGCCAAAGAAGGTTTGATCTTACAATATGCCGAATATGAAATCGGACCTTATGTGGTGGGTTTGCCGCGCTTAATGATTCCTTATGCGCAGCTACAAGGCGTGCTAAAACCGCAATATCTGCTGCAAGCTGAAACAGCAGCCTCTGAGGCACAGCCAGCGTTAGCATCTAAAGCCGAATGAAGTTAAAACTGTTCGATACGCATACCCATTTTGATGTTCCCGATTTTGATCCTGATCGGGAACATCTGGCCTATGCGGCCAAAGCGGTAGGTGTGGAACATCTGGTTCTAATTGGCTTTTTGCAAAACCGCTTTCAGGATTTGTTAAAAACCCATCGTTTTATCAATGGCTTGAAAGATGCACCGCATAGCCATTTGGCACCCGGCTTGCATCCGTTTTATATTGAACAGCATCAGGCTGAACATTTACATGATTTAGAGCAGCTGCTTAGAAATGAACAATGCATTGCCATTGGTGAAATCGGTCTCGACACATTTTTAAAGCAGCATAAACAACCTGAAATTTTTCAAAAGCAGCAAGATTTTTTCGCTGCACAAATTGAACTGGCACAACAATTTGATAAGCCGATTTTGCTGCATATCCGTAAATCACATGCAGAAGTTTTACAAATTTTAAAACAGCATCAGTTTAAACAGGGTGGAATCGCACATGCCTTTGGCGGAGGTGTTGAGGAAGCCAAGGCTTTTGTCAAGTTGGGGTTTAAACTGGGAGTCACCGGACAGATTACCAATCCGAATGCCAGAAAACTGCATCAGGTGGTACAGGCAGTCGGTGCAGAACATCTGGTGCTGGAAACCGATTGTCCGGATATGACGCCGTTATGCTGTCAACAGTCAGGTGAGCAACGTACCCGCAATACACCTGCCAACTTGCCTTATGTACTGGAAGGTTTGGCACAAAGCTTAGGGCAAGATCAAGCCAAATTGGCACAGCAACTCTGGCAGAATACCCATCAGGTTTTGAATTTGGCCGATGAATAATGCCGGTTTTTATTGCTCGGCTGTATCTGCTGTAATTTGGTATCTGTTAAAAAAAGATGCATTATGCAATTTCTAAAATGCCTCAGACTTGGCATCATGCATATATATTCTTTTAGGTGAGATTCACATGGCACAAGGACTTTTGGCGGGTAAGCGCTTCTTGATCGCGGGTATTGCGAGTAAATTATCCATTGCTTTTGGTATTGCTCAGGCATTACATCGTGAAGGTGCTGAATTGGCTTTTACTTATCCAAATGAAAAGCTGAAAAAGCGGGTAGATGACTTTGCTGAACAGTTTGGTTCAAAACTGGTTTTTCCTTGTGATGTGGCGGTAGATGCTGATATTGATAATGCATTTGCTGAGCTGGCAAAACACTGGGATGGTCTGGACGGCGTGGTGCATTCTATCGGTTTCGCACCGGCGCATACTTTGGATGGTGACTTTACCGAAATCACAGACCGCGAAGGTTTCAATATTGCACATGACATCAGTGCCTATAGCTTTATCGCGATGGCACGTGCGGCAAAGCCTTTGCTACAAGTCCGTCAAGGTTGCCTGTTAACGCTAACTTATCAAGGTTCTGAGCGCGTAATGCCGAACTATAACGTGATGGGTATGGCCAAAGCCTCTTTAGAAGCCGGTGTTCGTTATTTAGCTTCGAGCTTGGGTCAGGAAGGTATTCGTGTCAATGCCATCTCTGCGGGTCCAATCCGTACTCTGGCTGCTTCAGGCATTAAATCATTCCGTAAAATGCTCGACTTAAATGAAAAAGTTGCGCCATTAAAACGTAATGTAACGATTGAAGATGTCGGCAATGCAGCATTATTCCTGTGCTCGCCATGGGCCAATGGCATTACCGGTGAAATCCTGTATGTCGATGCCGGTTTCAATACCGTGGGTATGAGCGCTGATTTAATGGCGGATGCGGAATAAAAGTCTATTCTCTGCCGTGGGGGGGAAGAGTTCCTCCCTTTTTTAAAGGAAGGTTAGGAGGGATTATTTTTCTTTAATCTTGCTAAACCCTTTCTTTAAAAAAAGAGTAAATGAGCAAAATCCCCTCATTCCCCCTTTGATAAAGGGGGAGTTCACTCAAGGCCATAAAAAAGACCGCATAAGCGGTCTTTTTTAGATTTGCAGGACAGCGATTAAGCCTGACCATCTACAGCGGCAGTTTGTGCACGTTGCATATTGGCTTCAAATTCAGCATCGAAGTTGATTGGGGTAAGCAGCAACTGTGGGAAGCTACCTTTAGTCACCATATCATTCACTGCTTCACGCAGGAACGGGAACAGAATGTTCGGGCAGTATGCGCCCAGGATGTATGGAAGACGCTCTTCTTCAACGCCATCTACCAAGAAGATACCGGCTTGAGTCACGTCGACGATAAAAGCAGTATCACCTTCATTGGTCGCTTGAACAACGACTTTTAAAGCCACTTCAAAATGAGTCTCATCAATTTTTTCTGCAGAAGAAGAAAGGTTGATGTTGAGCTCAGGTTGCCATTGCTTGGTAAAAACTTGTGCCCCAGGAACCTCAAAAGAAATATCTTTGGTGTAAATACGCTCTAATGCCAATTGTGGTTGAGCTTGTTGTTCTTCACTCATTCTTTGATCCTTAATATAAAGTGATGATTTTAGTAGAATTAAGCCAGTAATTCATCAAGTTTGCCTTCACGCTCTAAAGCATAAAGCTGGTCGAAACCACCGATGAATTGATCCTTAATAAAAATTTGTGGCACAGTGCGGTGATTGGTACGCTGCATCAATTCAAGACGTACTTCAGGTGCTTCTTGAGATAGATTAATTTCTTTATATGCGACACCTTTGCGCTCAAGCAACTGTTTTGCACGCACGCAATAAGGACACACAGTCGTTGAATAAACAATAACGTCAGCCATGATCAATCTCCTGTTCGTGGATTATTTGCTTTTCACCAAAGGTAAACCCTGGGCTTTCCAGTTGCTGATGCCGCCATCAAGACGGTATGCATCGGCATGACCCACTTGTTGTAGCGCAGTACCAGCCACCTGTCCAAGGTTACAAATGAACACCAAAGGGCGATCAGATGCTTTCAGCTCTTCAACATGCTTTGTAATCTGGCTATATGGAATGTTACGGCTGCCGCTGATATGACCTTCACGGAAGTCTTTGGCATCCCGTAAATCAATCAGCATGGCATTTTTTGCTTTGACTAAAATTCCCAGCGACTGCGGAGAAATTTTACGACCGTTACGTTGACCTTCGATAATGAAGAACAAAACTACCAATACCGCGAGTGTTCCAAATAAGAAGGGGTGATTCCCCATAAACTCGAACCAACGTTCCACAATTCACCTAATTACAATTTTAAAATTGCCAAGAGTATAGCTCATAAATATGGTGATCAAAATCACCGCTTCAAGGGTTGAGGCACAAGAAAATTAATTTTTTTGCTGTGCTTCAGTGATTTCATCGATTAAACGCAAATAGCTGTCCAGTCGGCGCGGTAAAATTTCACCCGCACTCGCGGCCTGACGTAAAGCACATTGTTTTTCATGCTTATGCGTGCAGTTCCGGAACTGACAGTGTCCGAGCAGGTTTTCAATTTCAGGAAAACCGATTTGTACCTTATCTAAAGGCAGATGCCACAGGCCAAATTCACGAATTCCCGGAGAGTCGATCAGGGCAGCACCTTCACCAAAACCGATCAAACGGGTTGAGGTGGTGGTGTGCTGACCGAGTGCCGAGTTTTCCGAAATAATATTGGTTTTCTGGGCTGCATCTGGCACGATCGCATTGATCAGCGTACTTTTACCGACACCCGATTGACCGACAAAAGCCACCGTTTCATTTTCCAGACGATTGGACAATACAGTCAGATCACCATCGGACTGGGTTTGCATTACTTCATAACCGAGGTCTTGATATTCTTGTAGCAGAGTCAGAATTGGATCGTTCTCTTTTAACAAATCGGCTTTGTTCATCACTAGAAGCGCAGGAATATCGGCATCGGCACAGGCCACCAGATAACGGTCGATCAGGCCCGGTGCTGGCTCAGGCAATGGTGCAAACACAATCACAATCAGTGAAATATTGGCCGCTACCGGTTTAACCTTGTGATAGCGGTCAGGACGGGTCAATAAGGATTTACGTGGATGAATCGCCGTAATAATCCCCAATCCGGTATTCGGATCGGCTTGCCATTTAACCCGGTCACCCGTGACCAATAAATCCAGATTGGTTCGGGTATGACAGCGCCAGACACTGCCCAATTCAATTTCTTTCCAGAAAGGTTCAGGCTCGCCATCGGCAACCACAGGTTTTTCAGGGTGAATGTCAGGAGTAGACAAAGCTTGCACTTCAAGTTGGCGGCCGTAGTGTTGCACTACCAAACCTTCCAGATCACTGGAGGTATCGAGATCTTCTTGACGTGTTTTCTGTTGTTTCTGAATGCGGCGCTGTTGTTGCTCTGTCAGACGACGCTTACGTATTAAGGCCATTCATATCCTAAAAAACCGGGTAAATCAGATGGCAAAAATAGCATGAAGCAGCCCCCGAATGACACCCAAGATGTAATTAATTTGCTACTATAGTTGTTTTTAAACCCAATAAGATTGCACATTTATGAGCAGCACCGCTGATACCCGCCTGATTTGGATTGACCTTGAAATGACAGGTCTAGACACAGACAATGACCAAATTATTGAAATTGCGACGATTGTAACCGATGACAATTTGAATATTCTGGCAGAAGGTCCTGTGCTTGCGGTGCATCAGCCTGCACGTCTGTTAAATGCCATGGATGAGTGGAACACCCGTCAACATGGTCAATCGGGTCTGATTGAACGGGTGCGTCGCAGTAAACTGACGGCTCAGGATGCAGAACAGCAAACTATTGAATTCCTGAAGAAATGGGTCAATCCAAAATCATCCCCGATGTGTGGTAACTCGATCTGTCAGGATCGCCGTTTCTTGCATCGCCTGATGCCTGAGCTGGAACAATATTTCCACTACCGTAATCTGGATGTATCTTCAGTGAAAGAGCTGGCAAAACGCTGGCGTCCTGAAATCATGAGTGGTCTCAAGAAAAATGCTTCGCATCTGGCGATGGATGACATTCGTGATTCAATTGCCGAACTGAAATACTATCGTCAATATTTCTTTATCATGAATAAAGACTAAATTCCGATGAATTGAAAAGAGGCGAAAGCCTCTTTTTTTATGAGATTGATGCTTTTTTCTTTTGATATAAACTCTCAATCAGTTCAAATATCACCCAGGATATCAGTACCAAAATCAGATGGGTCTGGGTTTCATGGCGATCTAGGATCACATATCCGAATAGGCCTAAAATCAACAAACGAATAAAAATACTCAGCGCATAGTTTTTCTGTTTTTGGCTACTGTAAAAATAAAAATGTAGAGTGATCAGTATAAAATTGAGAGCCAAAAGAGCATTGATCAGCACAGTGTTTGACTCCCATATTTAAAGTTTTATGTATGAATTTTATCCAATTATAAATGTTCCTGAATTTATCTTTCTGATTTTGCTGATAGATTTTGTATCAAAATTTTAGAAGCAGTAAAAAAATGCTGACTTTGCTAAAATAAGCCGTGATTTAACAGCTATTGATGACTTATGACTGAACTGCTTCAAGACGATGAATATGAGCGCCGCTTTGCGGGTGTTGCCAAAATTTATGGAGAAGACAGCTTCAGTCATTATGAAAAAAGTCATGTGATGGTGATTGGCATCGGTGGTGTCGGTTCTTGGGCAGTAGAAGCGCTGGCACGTAGCGGTGTGGGCGAGCTGAGTTTGGTCGATATGGATGTGGTGGCGGCATCCAATATTAATCGTCAATTGCCTGCCATGAGCACGACCTTGGGCCATGAAAAAATTGCAGTGATGGCCGAGCGT
Organism: Acinetobacter sp. YH12255; assembly: GCF_013417355.1. Classification (NCBI taxonomy): domain Bacteria; kingdom Pseudomonadati; phylum Pseudomonadota; class Gammaproteobacteria; order Moraxellales; family Moraxellaceae; genus Acinetobacter; species Acinetobacter sp. YH12255. The sequence continues at coordinate 30,254 of NZ_VPEC01000022.1, read as the reverse complement.
TGTCATGCCATTAATCCACGGATCAAGATCAATCTGATTGATGATTATCTGACGCCGGAAAATATCAAAGAAATTTTAGCAGGTAATCCTGATTTAATTCTCGACTGTATTGATGATGTGAAGGCCAAATTTGCCTTGATGCTGCATTGTCGCTTTAACAAGATTCCCTTGATTGTGTCAGGCGGAGCAGGCGGTAAACTGGATCCCCTGAAAATTCGGGTGGCCGATTTATCTAAAACCGAACAGGACCCGATGCTGGCCAAATTGCGTGCCCAGTTACGCGGCAAAGGTATTTGTAAAAAACCTAAAGAAAAATTCGGCATTACCTGTGTCTATTCTATCGATAATCCGTTCTCGAGTGCCGATGTCTGTGCCAGTGCCGGCTTGCGCTGTGGTGGTTATGGCTCTGCCGTGGTGGTGACTTCAAGCTTTGCCATGGTCGCTGTGGCAGAAGGCTTGAAGAAGCTGGATAGTAAAAGAGCAAAAGCCTGATTTACAAAATAAAAAGCACAAGATATGTGCTTTTTTTGAGACGGCGTTTAGAATGAAAGGATTCATTTGCAGAACAAAAATAATGTTTTGGAGCAGTTATGTGGTTCTTGCTGGTATTGATTTTGGGGATAGGGGCTTTGGGGATTTGGATGTGGAAACGTCCGGATCCGGTAAAACGTGATCAGGCCAAAGCTGTGCAGCATGATCTATGGATTGAGCAGCTTGATGCACAGCTCAAGCATGCGGCGCGCTTGAGTTCAGATCCTGAACATCCGAATTATGCACGTGCCTATCAGATTTACCAGAATCTTGCCCAGCAACAGGAAATTCCACAGGCTTATGTCGGCATGGGGCTGATGCATTTGCAGGGTCTGGGACATGCGCAAAATACGGAAACAGCCATCAGTTATCTCGATAAAGCCTTTCATCTGGGCAGTGATGACGCGGCTTATTATCTGGGGCAGATTCATGAGGAGCAACGCTATCAAATGGCTGACCCGGAAAAGGCGCTGTACTGGTACCGACATGCCGTAGCCCGTGGCAATCTGGATGCCCAGTACCGCATCACTGAACTTTCTTATACTACAGAAACAAATCCAGAAGATAAGAACGCTGAACAGCAGCGCTTGGCCTTACTCATTCAAAATGCCGGGCAGGGACATAGCAATTCGCAGTATCAACTGGCGCAGTATTATTTAACAGATTCAGCGGCTCAAGATTTGGTTCAGGGAATTCATTATCTGTTTTTAGCTGCGCAGCAAGATCATCTGGCTGCCAATCAGCAGATCGCCGATGATTATGCGCGTGGACAGAGGCTGCCCCAAGACCAGACTCAAGCCCTGCAATTTATTAAACGCTGTATCAGTCTTGGTGATCAAAAAGGTCTCTATGATTATTATGCTGGCGTACTGCAAGGCCGTATCGATACCGACCAGCGTCAGCGCGTGTTCCAGCATTTGATGCAGCAGTCCAAAGAACATGCCGATGCGCATTCCAAGACTTTAATTGGACTGGCTTATTTTCATGGTTGGTATGTCGATAAAAATGAAACCATGGCGTTTCGTTACTGGTCTGAAGCTGCCAATACTCAGCATCCGCCCGCTTTATGCATGATTGCCGCGCTGTATTTTGAACAGCATCTAGTGGCTCATGAGCCGCAAAAGGCATTTGAACTGTATCAGGCAGCATTTCAGCTTAGTCCCGATGATGCTTATGCACAAATGGGTCTGGCACTGTGTTATTTAAATGGCATCGGTACTGTAAAAGACACAGCCAAAGCCACCCGCATGATTCAGGCAGTGGCCCAGCAATACTGGCAGATCGAGGCTCAGTCTGAGGCAGATTTAATTTATGTGGTCGGGCGTTTTTATAGTCTGGCGGAATATCCATTGCCGACACGCGACAAAGCCATTCAATATCTGAATCAGGCGGTTGCGAAAGGCTCCAAGGAAGCAGCCTGGTTCCTGTATCAGGCTCTGTCAGGTATTTATCCGGTCTTTATCTGTCATCCAGAGCAGGCCAATCGTTATCTGCATCAGGCTGCACAACTGGGACATGCACAGGCACAGGCAGAATTGGGCTTGGAGTATCTTAAGGGACAACAGATTGCGCAGGATATTGCCTTAGGCTTGAGCTATCTGCAAAAAGCGGCTGCTCAGCAGAATGGTGTGGCACTGAATGCGCTGGGGGAAGCGTTTGAAAATGGCATAGGCACTGAGGCAAATATCGAACAGGCGGTACAGTATTACCGTCAGGCGGCAGCGCAGGTCAATGCCGATGCTTATAGTCATCTGGGACGTTTATATACCAAGGGAATTGGGGTGGAACGCGATATTGGAGTCGCGCGGGACTGGCTGGAAAAAGGCAGTTTGCTCGAGCATGAGCGATCAACTGAATTATTGAAAAATGTGCATGCCTATTTAGAAATGAAGTAATTTTTATTGACATCACGCAATATAAAAAACCGCTGTCTGGCAGCGGTTTTTTTATGGTTCAAGCTTTGTTTAAGGTAATTGCTGGATTGGACTGCCACCTAATGCCTGCATTAAAGTCACATAGGCATTGTACTGGTTCTGTCGGGTTTGTACCAAAGACAGCCGTGCATTCCGTGTGGTTTCCTGTGCATCCAGCAGGTTCTTTAACGCCACCGCGCCATTACGATAACGTACTTCAGTCAGACGTTCGGTACGTTCAGCCAGTTCGACATTACGTTGCTGCAAAGTGACTTGCTTACTGATTTCAGTCCGGTTCGATAAGGCATTTTCCACATCGGCAAAGGCTTCATACATGGTCTGGCGATATTGCATAATCGCTTTTTCATATTCCAGCTCATTGACTTGCAGATCACGTTTCATGTCATTCCATTGCAGGAAGGGCAAGGTCAGACCCGCACCTAAAGTCGCCACCGGATTCTTCAACGCATTTGAAAGCGAAGTACTGCTGCCAATACCTGTGGTCAAATTCCCAGTCAGACTGATTGAAGGATAATAACTGGCTTTGTTGGCATCCTTATTGGCCAGCGCTTTACGCAAACGTAGTTCAGTCGCTTGGAGGTCGGGACGACGGGACAATAAACTCGCGGGTAAGTCGGCCTGAATACTCGGTAATTGAATATTCGGTAAACGGCTTGGCTCCTGAATAGAAAGCTGTTGTACTGGCATATGCAGCAATACTGCGAGGCCGGTACGCGTTTCCACCCGTTGCTGCTCAATCTGGCTTAAGGTGGCTTGCTGGCTTTGAATCGCCTGTTCGGCCTGGGTTAAATCCAGACCGGACACCGCACCGGCACGATATTGTACCTGCACCAGATCATAGGTTTTTTGCGCCGTTGCCAGATTTTGCTGTACCACGCTATAACGCTCGTTTAAATAAGCCAATTGCCAGTAAAGCTGTGCCGTGGTGCCAATCAGGCTCTGCGCTGTCGCCTGTAAGTCCTGTGCAGATGCCAAGGCTTCCCAGCGCGCCGCTTCAGTCTGATTGGCCAGTTTGCCAAACAGATCCAGTTCATAGCTTAAGCCCGGATAGCCCAGTGAAAGACCCGTCGAAGCATTGCTGCCACCCTCCAGATCAAAACGCTGGCCCGTTGAAATTCGTGCATCACCGACACGGACGCCTTGCTGGCTTTGTGCCTGTCTGGCCTGAATGCGCGCCTGCTGTAAACTGATGCCAGCCACCGCCAGATCTGTATTCTGCGCCAGCACTTGATCGACCAGACTGTTCAATTGCGGATCTTTAAATAAGGTCCACCATTGATCTGCCAGAATGTCGGCATGGATCTGCTGACTTAAAACCTTATTATTTTGAAAATTGCCAGGCATATTAATCGCAGGCTGCTCATAAGGTGTTTTTACCACTGCCGCACAACCGGTCAGCGAGCTTCCCAGCAACAGGGCACTGGCAAGCTTGGTTAAATTCATTTGCATATCAGGTTCCTTATTCGCGAGAGAGCGCATCGACTGGATTCAGACGAGCGGCATTACGTGCCGGGATAAAGCCAAACACAATCCCGATCAGGCTTGAGCAGACAAAGGCCGCTACAATCGAAGTGGTTGAATAGGCCATCTGGAAAGTACCGCCGGCAAAATGGGTAATTAATTGGCCAATCCCGAGGGAAAGCAGCACACCCAAAATACCACCCAAGATACAGACCAGAACGGCTTCAATCAGGAATTGCTGCAAAATATCACTTTGACGGGCACCCACCGCCATACGCACACCAATTTCCTGAGTACGTTCAGTCACGGACACCAGCATGATATTCATCACCCCGATCCCGCCGACCACCAGTGAAATCACAGCAATCGCCGAAATTAAAAGCGTCATAGTCGCTGTGGTCTGCTGAATGGTTTCACGAATACTGTCGGCATTCTGGGTAAACACATCCTGCGCACCATGGCGCTGTACCAACAGGTTTAAAATTGCATTTTCAGCCGCCGCACTTGGGTATTCATCCTTAATCCGCACAATGATGCTACGTACATTGGATTGCCCCAGCATACGGCTCATCACGGTGGAATACGGCAGATAGACATTCAGGCTGTCATTATTGCCCATCATGCCTTTTTGCGCGTCGATCACCCCGATAATCCGGCTCGGTACGCTCCCGAGTAAAATCACCTGACCCACCGGATTGGTGCCATCCTTAAAGAAGGTATTTTTGGTATTGGTGTCAATGACGACATCTTGCGCCTGTTGCATGACGCTACTGCGGTCAAAGGGCTGACCGGACTGGAAGGTCATGCCACGCACATAGAAGAAATCTTCACTGACGCCGTTGACCGTGGTTGAAGCTTCAATTTCTTTATAACGGCCGGTGACACTGCTATTCACCGACGGACTGACGCCATCGACATACGGCTGTTCGGCCAGTGCATCGGCATCGGCCGGAATCAGGGTTTTGGACTGTGAAGATCTGGAATTGTCCCCAAAGCCTCGGCCCTGAAATACGGTAATGGTATTGGTGCCCAGACTGCTGATATTTTCCAGAATCTGTTTTTGTGAGCCATTGCCCAGTGCGACCACCGAGACCACCGAAGCGATCCCGATAATGATTCCGAGCATGGTCAGGAAAGTCCGCATGCGATGTGCATTCATGGCCAGCAAGGCCATACGGAAGGCCTCACCCAGACGGTCAACTGCAGAACGCCATGAAGAAATCTTCTTTTGTTCACTGCGGATTAGCGGCTGTTTTTCCAGATGCTCTTCGACTTCAGGAACATTGGGCTGATCGGAAATGATATTACCGTCTGAAATCTCGATAATTCGTGTCGCATTTTTAGCCACATTATGATCATGCGTGACCAGAATGATGGTATGACCTTTGGCATTCAGTTCACGCAAAATACGCATCACTTCAATACCGCTGTTCTTGTCTAATGCACCTGTCGGTTCATCGGCCAGAATCACGTCACCGCCATTCATTAGCGCACGGGCAATCGAAACACGTTGCTGCTGACCACCAGAGAGCTGACTTGGACGGTTCTGGGTTTTTTCACCCAGACCCAGATCAGTCAGAATCTTGATGGCTCGCGCATGCCGTTCAGATGAATCTGCACCGGCATAAATCGCAGGAACTTCCACATTGCCTGCTGCGTTTAAATCACCCAGTAAATGATAACGCTGGAAAATAAAGCCGAAATATTCACGGCGTAATTGCGCCAGTTCATCCGCTTCCAGTTCGCGGGTTTCACGGCCTTTGACCTTGTAGCTACCGGTGGTCGGTTTGTCCAGACAACCCAGAATGTTCATCAGGGTTGATTTACCGGAACCGGACTGGCCGACAATCGCCACCAGTTCACCCGGATAAATCTCCAGATTTACCCCTTTTAAAATCTGGACCGTGCTTTCACCCGCAGGGAATTCACGAACCAGATTTTTCACCTCGAGGAGAGGCTGTTGTTGTGAATTCATGCTTACATTCTCATTGGGCCACGGCTATTGCCACCGCGTTTTGCTGCATCATTGGAGGTGTCAGAACCATCAGCAATCACCACCTGATCACCACGTTTTAAACCTTTCAGCACTTGCGCAGTCGCGCGGTTATTCAAACCGATTAATACAGGGGTTGGTTTTGCAGTACCATCGGCTTGCAAGACACGAACCATGCCACGCTGTGCTTTGCCTTGTTCAATCAGCGCAATTTCAGCGTCAGACAGATTTAGGCGGGCAGGGCGTTCAGCGGCAGGGCGGTTGCCTTGAGCCGATTCAGTTTCAGGACGTGCTGCTGGATTAGCTTCGCTACGGGAACCTTCTCCGCGAGAACCTTCACCCCGATTGGCACGTGCCGGACGATTTGAGCTCTGAATCGCAGCGGCTGGAATGGTCAGCACATTTTTAGCTTCATCCAGCACGATATAAACCTGCGCCGTCATATCAATACGCAGTTTGCCGTCTTCATTTGGCACATCAAATAAAGCGTTGTAATACACCGCAGAACTTGACGATGAACCAGATGTATTTGAATCGGTATTAATCGAATTGGGTGCAGGTTCAACCTGACGTAGTTTGGCGTAAATCTTTTTCTCGTTATTGCCCAGCGTGGTGAAATAAACGGTTTGGCCTTCTTCCACTTTCATCACATCTGCTTCAGAAATTTCAGCTTTGATGGTCATGGTGTCGAGCTTGGCCAGTTTCACAATGGTCGGTGCACTTTGATTGGCATTCACGGTTTGACCTTCTTCGGTCACAATCGCCACAATCGTGCCATCCATCGGTGCCACAATCTGGGTATAACCCAAGTCTTCTTTGGCAGTTGCCAAGGTCAGGCGCGACTGTTCGATCTGTGCATTGATTGCCGTGATATCGGCCTGAGCCGTTTTATAACTGGCAAATGCAGATTCCAGCTCTGAACGGGAAGTTGCATCCTGTGCATACATGGCTTTCTGACGATTGTATTCAGCTTCAACTTTGGCCAGATTCGCCTGTCTCACTGCAAGCTGTGCCATCTGGTTTTTAATGCTGGCTTCAGCAGTTTTTAAATCATTTTCCTGACGAACAGAATCAATTCGTGCAATCAGCTGACCCTGTTTAACCTGATCACCGAGTTCCACATACATTTGTCTCACCTGGCCAGAAACCTGGGCACCTACGCTGACCATTTTGGTGGCTTCTAAAATACCGGTCGCCAGTACAGAACTTTCAATATCACCCTGTGTTACTTCAGCAGTAATATACTGTGGCGGCTGTTCTTTAGGTTTGAGGAAATACCACCCCGCAGCGATTAACACAATGGCAATCACGGCGGCCATAATTAGTTTCGTCGGTTTTATTTTTGGCATATTGAGTACGAATTCGGATCAAAGATAGGGATTGATTATAAAAGCGAAATTGGGATAAATCGTGAATTTTTTGAATTATAATGAGAATTATTTTCTATTGGCTGATTTCTGAAAATATCGTCCATACAGACCATTTTAAAATGCTCCATGAATTGCTTGTTCTGACATTGATAACAGGATTTGACCCTCTATAGATAACATCGATCCTATTTAAAAGATCATCAGCTGACTCTTAAATAAAATGATCACTGTTCCCAACAGTATTTTTTCAATCAAAGCGCTGCACAAATAAAATCGAGTGTGAATCAATAAAGACATAAGACCAAACATACTAGATTTGTTGTGTGATATTTGTTCTAAGGCTATTTCTGGCTTAATTTTCCTCCCTTTAGTCCCAATAGTAAAAACCAGTTGAAAATTAAGTAGAAAAAAATTTTAAAAACCCATGTTTTATATATGGATTTAAATAAATAAAGCTTGTAAGATTTAATTCCATAAAAAAATTATGGTTTTACCGCTTAACAAGAAAATGCACATTTATTGTGCAAAAATAATACAACTTTGCTCGCAACATTGATGAGGGTTTAACGATGGAATGGAATGAAAGCTATAATATTGGAATCGACGTAATCGATAATCAGCACCGTCAAATTTTAGATTATATCAATGCTTTGGAGCAGGTAAAAAGCACAGGAGATCGCGATCGAATCAAAGAGGTCTTGGAGGATTTAATCGATTATACCCAGTCACATTTCAGCTTTGAAGAAAACCTGCTGGAACAGGTCAGTTATCAATACCTACCTTCGCATCGCGGTATACATGAATTATTTGTGAAACGACTCAATGATTATCGTCTCAAGTTCGAGAAGGGAGAATCGATTGAAAATGATTTATATCGTTTATTGTCCAAATGGCTGATCAATCATATTCAACATGATGATCAGGACTATGTCGATGCAGTGCGCGATAATATGTTGAGTTATTTACGTGCTCAGGAAAGCAAAAAAGGCAAGGGCTGGTTTGCACGTTTCTTTGGTTAAGCACTCGGCGCTAAAAATAAGCGTTGACCGCACATTTCAGCAATGGCCTGTAAGATGAGATGTTCAGGGTTCTCTTTGGACATTCCTTTAATGGCTGCATCAATACGGATTAACAGCTGGGGCCAGCTCAAAAAGCGTTGGGGGCTGAGACGGCGTAAAGCTTGCTGATATAGCCCGACTTTGGTTTTCCAGATTCCAATTTGCAAGGCATTTTGCGGCTGTTCAAACAATTGCATCAACAGACGCATTTCCTTGCTCAGGCTCCATAAGATCAGGCTCATCGGTTCACCTGAAGCGACCAGATACTGGAAAATCTTGATCGATTGCGAGAGATTGCCTTGCAGCAGGGCATCACTCAAATCATAGGTGCTATAGCGTGATTGATCCTGTAAGCAGGCATATAAATGATCAATCTGAATCACATCAACTTCAGCAAAGGTGTCACTGACCCGCATCAGGCTGTTTTTGGCTGCCAGCAAGTTGTGCTCATGATGCTGTTCCAGCCATTGCCAGGCATCATGGGCCAGTTTAATCCCCAGTTTCTCTGCTTCAACTGCCAAAATTTGCTGACGATCGCGTGGATAATTTGCAGTAAGCGCAACGCAGACACCATTGGCCTCAACCGTCTGGAAGAAGCTGGATTTGAGGCTGCTCGCATCTTGCTTGGGCATAACGACCAATAGCAGATTATCACTGTCTTGTTGTAAATAGCTTTTCAGCAGTTTGAGGCTACTGGCATCTGGTTTGATATTGCCATGCACTTCAACTGCCAGTTGGGTTGAGAACAATGACAAACTGTTCAATGCATTAAAGACATTTTTCCACTCAGAAACTGAACTGACATCATAACGTTGACGTTCGATGTCTTTGGCTTGCCAATGTGTGCGAAAGGCATCGATCAGGTTTTGTTCTAGCAAAGGCTCTTGACCATGCAAGACCCAGGCACCGCGAGCTTCATCGACACGTTTTAGGGCTTGCAGATAGTCAAGTTTCATAAGGCGTTCTTATTGAGCAGGTTGCGCTGGGGTATTTTGTTTGGCCAAGGGTAGGCGGTTCGATGAAATCTGACGCGCGATCTGCTGTGCCACATCATCAATAATCACCTGATTCAAAAACTTTTGTTCCTGGTCATCAGTGTTGACTGTTTCAATGTCATATTGATAAGTACGCGTTGCCACCACAGTGCGTGGTTCGGTCACCGGATTGCCTTGCGCATCTTCAATGCGGAAGGTTACATTTAAACGCAGCAAGGTTTCAACCAGCTTACCATTCAATTCTAAGCGGCGCGGCGTGTAATCGAGAACACGTAAAACATAAGCTTCTGGTACATTACTGAGTTGTACGCCCGCAGCACCTAAATAAACCGCCAGCTTTTCTTGTAATTCTTCAGTATTGGGGGGTAAAGAAAGGCTCATAACCGAATAGGCAACAGGTGCAGAACTCGGATTGGTTCCTTTTAGATGAAAGCCACAGCCGACTAAGCCTGCACTTAGACCACAAGTTAAAACAATTGCTGCTAAACGTTTGCCTAAATGCATGAGTATCCTCTTTTTCCCTCAGGGAAATATTTGAAATCCTGAACCGGATTGTAAAGTCAAAGCCCGCTGGCTGGCAACGGGCTTTGTGTTTTTTAAGCCTCCCTTTGGCAAAGGGAAGTTTGGAGGGATTATTTCTTAAAGTCCTTCTCCTGAGTGAGGTTTTAAAGCAGCGCTTTTAAAACTGAACGCAAGTGAGGGTTAGGGAGAGGTGAATTATTCGCCCTCATCCCCTTGCAGAATTGTTTAAAGCAGTGCTTAAACAATTCCTCAGGATTTAAACCACCAAATTCACCAATTTATTCGGTACCACAATTTCTTTCTTGGTTGGACCAGTCAGGAATTGTTGAACTTCAGGCAATGCTTTGGCTTGCGCCAAGATGTCATCTTTTGATGCACCCACAGAAACTTCAAGTTTGCCACGAAGCTTACCGTTCACTTGTACCACAATGGTTTGCGTATTACGTGTCAGTGCAGATTCGTCCACAGCAGGGAATAGGGTTGAATTCAATTCAATCCCAAACTCAGCCAATAAAGTTTGGCTTAAGTGCGGTGCAAATGGAGCTAACAAAGTCAGAAGTGTAGTGATCGACTCACGTGCTACCGCAACGTCATTGTCATCTTGGGCTTCAAACTTGTTGTTCGCGTTTAGAAGTTCCATCAATGCAGCAATTGCAGTGTTAAATGCATGACGACGTTCGATGTCATCACCGACTTTTTGGATGGTTTCATGAGTTTTACGACGTAGGTCTTGTGCAGCCGTAGACAGTGCCGCTTTGTCGATGTTTGATGCACCGTTACCTTTTTCAAGGAAGCCTGTTGCTAAACGCCATACACGTTTCAGGAAGCGGTTTGCACCCTCAACACCGGCGTCAGACCATTCTAGTGATTGATCTGGTGGAGCTGCAAACATCATGAACACACGTGCGGTATCTGCGCCGTACTGGTCGATAATGGATTGCGGGTCGATACCGTTATTTTTCGATTTCGACATTTTTTCCTGACCACCAACAATTACGTCCTGACCATCACCTTGGTATTTCGCAGACAGAATACGCCCTTTTTCATCACGTTCGAGGTCGATATCTGCAGGGTTAAACCAGGTTTTCTTGCCTGATTCAGCTTCACGGTAATAAGTATCTGCCAAAACCATACCTTGAGTTAACAGGTTGGTAAATGGTTCATTACCTTGTACTACACCTTCATCACGCATCAATTTGTGGAAGAAGCGTGCATAAAGTAAGTGCAGAATCGCGTGTTCAACACCACCGATGTATTGATTTACTGGAAGCCATGTTTGAGCAGCTTCAGGTTTTACCATGCCATCGGTAAAGTCAGGCGATGCATAACGTGCATAGTACCAAGATGATTCTACGAAGGTATCTAGCGTATCTGTTTCACGACGCGCGTCGCCACCGCAGCTTGGGCATGACGTTTCATAGAACTCAGGCATCTTGTTCAATGGATTACCTGAACCGTCTGGAACCACGTCAGTCGGAAGTACAACAGGAAGTTGCTCTTCAGGCACCGGCACTTGACCACATGATGGACAGTTAATCATTGGAATTGGACAACCCCAATAACGCTGACGGGAAACACCCCAGTCACGTAAACGGAATTGAACTTTAGAGCTTGCCAGACCTGTTGCTTCTAGTTTAGCTAGGAATGCATCGTATGCACCCTGAAAATCTAGACCGTCAAACTCGCCTGAATTCACCAGTTTGCCTTCTTTCGAACCGTACCATTCTTGCCATTCTGTTGCAGAAAAGTCGCTATCGTCAGCGCCTTTGGCATCAATGACTTGTTTGATGCTTAAGCCATATTTATTGGCAAATTCGAAGTCACGCTCATCGTGTGAAGGCACCGCCATCACCGCACCTGAACCGTAAGACATCAACACATAGTTGGCGATCCAGACCGGAACTTCTTCGCCAGTCACAGGATGCTTCACAGATAGCCCGGTTGCCATGCCTTTTTTCTCGGCAGTGGCAAGATCTGCTTCTGCCACAGAACCCATACGGCATTCTTCAATGAATGCAGCCAATTCTGGGTTTGTTTCAGCCGCTTTCAGTGCCATTGGGTGTTCAGCTGCAACTGCAACATACGTTACACCCATCAAGGTATCGGCACGTGTTGTGAAGACTGTTAAACCATCTGCATAGATTTCAGGATTTGCTGAAGGGAAGGTAATATCCATCCCTTGTGAGCGACCAATCCAGTTACGCTGCATGGTCAACACTTGTTGTGGCCAGCCATCTTTAAGCGTGTCCAGGTCGTCAAGTAACTCTTGCGCATAATCAGTAATGCGGAAGTAGTACATTGGAATATCACGTTTTTCAACCAGTGCACCTGAACGCCAGCCGCGACCATTTTCAACCTGTTCGTTGGCAAGAACTGTCTGATCGACTGGATCCCAGTTTACAGTTGAAAGCTTACGGTAAATCAAGCCTTTTTTATAAAGCTGAACAAATAACCATTGTTCCCAACGATAGTATTCAGGGGTACAGGTGGCAAATTCACGATCCCAATCCACTGCAAGACCGAGTTTTTTCAACTGGTCGCGCATGTAAGCAATATTTTCAAATGTCCATTTTGCCGGAGCAACCTGGTGTGCAATCGCTGCATTTTCAGCAGGCAGACCAAAAGCATCCCAACCCATCGGTTGCAGCACAGTTTCACCTTTTAAGCGATGGAAACGGCTGATCACGTCACCAATCGTATAGTTACGCACATGACCCATATGCAGCTTGCCACTTGGGTAAGGGAACATCGAGAGAATATAACGACGTGGACCTTCTACTTTGTCGGCAACTTTAAAGGCTTTGCGAGATTCCCAATCCTGTTGGACTTGAGGCTCAATCGCACTGGCTTGATATTCGGAATCAATGTGAGTAGTCATAAACGTATCAGTGAATTACGGTGAAAAAAGTCTGTTGCACAGCATAGCGCAAAATGCACCTAAAAGTGAATTTTGCGCCGGTATTTCCCGAAGAAAAAACATGCTGTTCTATATGGAGGTGTCTTATAAAGCGACTGCACGATTTTTAGATTGCTGCAAGGCTTCGTTGGCTTCACGTTGTTGCTGGTCCTGATTCGCAGGAACTTGAGGGGCTTGTTGCTGTTTTTCTTGCGATGTGTTCTCGGTTTGCACTTCAGTTTCAGCCATTCTAGGTGATGTCGGTGCTGAATTTTTCCAGCCATACGTATCCACTGTGGTGGCTTTTTTTGCAGATTTCGGCGGTGGCGTCTTGGTGTAGTGGGTGACGCCTTTCGCATCGACCCATTTATGATACTGGATCGCGGAAGCGCTAGTGCTACAGATGCTCAAAACAACTGCGCAACTCAAACTGAAGACGGTTAAAAAAGATATTTTCATTGTTCTTGGGCCTTGGCTTGCTAGGCATGGAATACTGCAATTATTGTAGTGATTTTCACAGTAAAAATAATGAATTTTTATCTGCTCTATTCATGATCACGGATCGAACAGCTTCTGCATCTCGTTTTGTAGAAGTGGTGAGCAAATTTTCAGACACAAAATTTATTGATAAACAACTTCACTGGATTTATTAAAAATTCATTCATTTTTTTTATATAAGACATACTAAAAATTTATAAAATTAAATATATAAGTTTATGAATTTTATTGGATTAAATATTATTAGATTAATTCTTTATTACTGTCCTTGCTCTAGATCGCTGTTAAAAACAGCAAATCAGGTGTTTTTAAGCGCATATTGCCTGTTTTTTAAACTTGACTTTAAAGCCTGAAAACACAAGAATGCTGCAATAGTTTTATATGCCTTAATCGATCACCCTTCGACTAAGTGTCATTTCATGCAGTGGGCGATTTCTCTAGCCGAGAAATTGAACAAAGCTAAGCAAAATATGTTTATCCCAACATGTTTTAGGTCTTGTATTGCTCGAACAGCCAAGAGATCAGATTTTTTTCCTATTGCTATGAAAACTATGAAATTTGTGTGCTATAACAGTGCAGACAGTTAACAAATGAAACACTGCAAATGCCTCCCATTTGTGCAGTGTCATAATATTAGGGTGAATCACGTTGGAACTTCTATCTGGTGGTGAAATGCTTGTTCGCGCATTAGCGGACGAAGGCGTTGAACATGTTTTTGGATACCCAGGCGGCGCAGTTCTTCATATTTATGATGCGCTATTTCAACAAGACAAAATCAATCATTACCTCGTACGTCACGAACAAGCTGCCGGTCACATGGCGGATGCTTACTCACGCGTTACAGGTAAGACCGGTGTGGTGTTGGTGACCTCAGGTCCGGGCGCAACCAATACGGTAACGCCAATTGCAACGGCCTATATGGACTCAATCCCGATGGTGATTTTGTCAGGTCAGGTTGCGAGTCATCTGATTGGTGAAGATGCATTCCAGGAAACCGATATGGTCGGCATTTCACGTCCAATCGTGAAGCATAGTTTCCAGGTGCGTCATGCCAGCGAAATTCCTGCAATCATCAAAAAAGCATTCTATATCGCGTCATCTGGTCGTCCAGGCCCTGTCGTAATCGATATTCCTAAAGATGCGACCAATCCTGCAGAAAAATTTGCTTACGAATACCCGGAAAAAGTGAAGATGCGTTCGTATCAGCCACCGTTTCGTGGTCACTCAGGTCAAATTCGTAAAGCGATTGAAGAATTAGTCAATGCTAAGCGCCCAGTAATTTATTCGGGTGGTGGTGTGGTTCAAGGCAATGCATCTGCACAATTGACAGAGCTTGCGCATCTATTGGGCTATCCGGTAACCAATACCTTAATGGGCTTGGGCGCATTCCCGGGTGATGATGAACAGTTCATCGGTATGCTCGGTATGCACGGTACTTATGAAGCCAACATGACCATGCACAATGCAGATGTGATTCTGTGTGTAGGCGCGCGCTTCGATGACCGTGTCACCAACAATCCGGCAAAATTCTGTCCGAATGCCAAAGTGATTCATATTGACATCGACCCGGCGACGATTTCAAAAACCATTATGGCGCACATTCCAATTGTCGGTGCGGTAGAGCCGGTATTGACTGAAATGTTGAACCAGTTGAAACAGCTCAATGTTTCCAAGCCAAATCCTGAAGTGATTGCGGCATGGTGGTCTCAGATTAATGAATGGCGCAAAGTGCATGGCGGTCGTTATGCAGCAGGTGTTGATGGTGTGATGAAGCCACAACAAGTGGTTCAGGTATTGGATAAAGTGACCAATGGCGAAGCGATCATTACTTCGGACGTAGGCCAGCATCAAATGTTTGGTGCGATGTATTACAAATACAAGCGTCCGCGTCAATGGATTAACTCAGGTGGCCTAGGCACTATGGGTGTAGGTTTGCCTTATGCGATGGCTGCGAAGCTTGCTTTCCCGGATCAACAGGTGGTGTGTATTACGGGTGAAGCATCGATTCAGATGTGTATCCAGGAGCTTTCGACCTGTAAGCAATATGGCTTGAACGTAAAAATCTTGTGCCTGAATAACCGTGCTTTAGGTATGGTGAAACAATGGCAGGACATGAATTACGAAGGTCGTCATTCTAGCTCTTATGTAGAGTCACTGCCTGACTTTGCCAAGTTGATGGAAGCGTATGGTCACGTCGGTATTCAGATTGATCATGCCGATGAGCTTGAGTCGAAACTTGCAGAAGCGATGGCGATTAACGACAAGTGCGTATTTATTAACGTCATGGTTGATCGTACTGAGCATGTTTATCCGATGTTGATTGCAGGTCAATCGATGCAAGATATGTGGTTAGCAAAAGGGGAGCGCACAGCATGAGACATATCATCTCTGTACTTGTTGAAAACGAAGCAGGTGCGCTTTCCCGTTTAGTGGGCTTATTCTCACAGCGTGGCTACAACATCGAAACATTAAACGTTGCGCCAACTGAAGATCCAACACTTTCTCGTTTGACTTTGACCACTTATGGCGATGATCACAAGATTGAGCAAATCACCAAGCAACTCAACAAGCTTGTTGAAGTGGTGAAAGTGGTTGACCTGTCTGAAGGTGCGCACATTGAGCGTGAACTGATGCTGATCAAAGTCAAAGCATTGGGTTCATCTCGCGACGAAATTAAGCGTACCGCAGATATTTTCCGTGGTCAGATTGTCGATGTAACACCAACGACTTATACCATTCAAATCGCAGGTACGACTGAAAAAGTTGATGCGTTTATTGATGCACTTGCAGAACACACCATTTTAGAAGTGGTGCGTTCAGGCGTTTCAGGTATTGCGCGCGGCGAAAAAGTTTTAACCATCTAATTTAAATATTTCCTCATCCTAATAAGAAGGGGGTATCAGGCAATGTAAATACAAGGGTCATTGCCTGATTTAACGGACAAACAAGCATTAAGCGGAGACAGCAATGCAAATTTTTTACGATAAAGACACTGACTTATCTATCATCCAATCTAAGAAAGTAGCGATCATTGGTTACGGTTCACAAGGTCACGCGCATGCGCTTAACCTGAAAGATTCTGGCGTTGATGTCACTGTAGGTTTACGTGCGAACTCTACTTCTTGGAAAAAAGCTGAAAATTCAGGTCTTAAAGTTGCTGAAGTTGCTGCTGCTGTAGCGCAAGCGGATGTAGTCATGATCTTGACGCCTGACGAATTCCAATCTCAACTTTATCGTGACGAGATTGAGCCAAACATCAAGCAAGGTGCTACTTTAGCGTTTGCTCACGGTTTCTCGATTCTTTACAACCAAGTTGTTCCACGTGCTGACCTTGACGTAATCATGGTTGCGCCTAAAGCACCTGGTCACACAGTACGTTCTGAATACCAGCGTGGTTCAGGTGTTCCTGACTTAATCGCAATTCACCAGGATGCATCTGGTAACGCGCGTAACGTTGCACTTTCTTATGCTTCAGGCGTAGGTGGCGGCCGTACTGGTATTATCGAAACTTCATTCCGTGAAGAAACTGAAACTGACCTTTTCGGTGAGCAAGCAGTTCTTTGTGGTGGTGCAGTTGAGCTGGTTAAAATGGGCTTCGAAACTTTGGTTGAAGCTGGTTATGCGCCTGAAATGGCGTACTTCGAATGTCTACATGAACTTAAATTGATCGTTGACTTGATGTTCGAAGGCGGTATCGCGGACATGAACTACTCTGTATCGAACAATGCTGAATATGGCGAATATGTAACGGGTACTGAAGTAATTAACGAGCAGTCTCGTGAAGCGATGCGTAATGCACTTAAACGTATTCAGTCTGGTGAATACGCGAAGATGTTCATTCAAGAAGGTGCGTTGAACTACCCATCTATGACTGCTCGTCGTCGTCAAAACGCTGCTCACGGTATCGAAGTAACGGGTAACAAACTTCGCGCGATGATGCCTTGGATTCAAGCAAATAAAATTGTTGATAAAGAGAAAAACTAATTTCTCGAATCAATTGATTTGAATGCGAAGACCCACTCATTTTGAGTGGGTTTTTTATTTTTGGTGTTACGTGCCTCAAGAAGAATAAAGCAGTGCTTTATTTTTTTCGTACCTTGGATTCAAGTAGACAAAATCGTTGATAAGTAAAAGAATTAATACTCCTTTTGGTTGAATTTTATGCTATAAAGACCTCGTTATTATGGGGTTTTTATTGGAAAATGCATGAAAGTTAAATGCTTAGGATTTGAGATTAGTACAGAAAATAATCTAATAAATATTAATGATTTTATTGAGAGCAATTTAGTTTTTGAGATAAAAGATATTTTTAAGCGTGATGTATTTATTGATTGTAATGACCCTAATTACTACAAAGGATTAATTCTAACTATTAAAGATCAAAAAGCTTCTACAGCCAAAATGATATTCAATTCAGAAGGCTTATTTTGGGTTGCATAGCACCCATTATTAAGTTTTTGCTACTTCATCAAACAGTCACACAGAACACCTATGCTTTGCTTAAAACATAAATAAGTAAGATAGGTGCGACATGAATCAGCCCTACAGCCAAGCCTTAACAAAACAACAAGCATTCCTTGATGGCTTTCAATTTGACTTAAAACAGCAACGTCTGAAAAGTCCTCAAAAATCATCTGCGCTTGCAGATTTGGTACGCCCCCGCTTAAAAATTGCCATAGTGACCGAAACATGGCCACCTGAAATTAATGGTGTAGCCCATTCACTGTTACAACTCTGCAAAGGGCTGAAAAAACAGGGGCATAAAATTTTATTGATTCGACCCGAGCAAAAAGGCATCTGTGCTGAATTTCAACCCTATCGGGAATGTTTGGTTAAAGCACAGCGTATTCCCAAATATTCAGGCTTACAGTTCGGTTGGCCGCAGTTTCTAAAAGTTCGCCATGCGGTAGAAGTCTTTGCACCCGATGTAGTGCATATCGTCACAGAAGGCCCATTAGGGCTTGCCGCGCAGCAAACTGCAAGATTCCTTGAAATTCCTGTATCAAGCGGCTTTCACTCTCCATTTCAGGAATTTAGCCGTTTTTTTGATTTGGCATTCTTGGTTAAACCTATTCAGCATTATCTCAAATGGTTTCATAACCATACCGCAATTACCTGTGTACCGAGTCGTGAAACTGCCGAAGCACTCCACAAATTTGGAGTGACGTGTCCACTGGTTGTGGTGGGGCGAGGGGTAGATACACAAGCCTTTTCACCTAAATGGCGTTCTGATTCCCTACGCCAGAACTGGGGAGCTTCCAAAGAGACCCGTGTCATGTTGTATGTCGGGCGTTTATCGCCTGAAAAAGAAATACCAGTGGTGATTCAGGCATATTTCACATTGCGTCATATGTATTGTCAGGATGTGCGTCTGGTGGTGGTCGGAGATGGTCCAGACCGACAGCGCTTAGAGCAGTTGAATCATGATGCTTCGATTGTGTTTACCGGGAGTTTGCGTGGTCAACAGCTTGCTGAAGCCTATGCCAGTGCCGATGTGTTTTGCTTTGCGAGTCAGGTTGAAACCTTTGGCAATGTGGTATTGGAGGCGATGGCCAGTGGACTGCCGGTTATTGCTTATGATTATGCTTGTGCACATCTACATGTACAACACGACCGAACAGGCTGGCTCAGCTCACTGGGTCTGCAAGAAGATTTAACAGCCAATATCTTAAAGTTACCAGATTATCACACACTTAGAAGAATGGGTGTGTATGCTTCACACTGTGCACAGAAGGTCGGATGGCAACATCCTGTAGAGCAGTTTGAACAGGTTCTGTACTCAATCACAAGGCAAAATAAATGACCTAATTAAAACAAGAGCGGGAGCAACATGATGAAAATCCACAATGCCAAACTCAAATTTTTAGAAATAGATTTAAAAGGCTGTGTCTACCTCAATCATCTCTCCCACTCAAATCGAATCGCTGCTTTTTTTAAAATCATTAGCCGTTTGGGGGATGGCGTGTTTTGGTATGTGATGTGTTTTGCTGCATGGGGACTTCGTGGCTTGGAGTATGGGCTACAGATGCTCTATATCATTTTGGGTGGAACGTTCGGTACGCTGATTTATAAAATTCTCAAAACAAAAACTGTACGTCCAAGACCTTATCAGGTGCACCAGGTGATTCGACTGGGTGAGCGGCCGCTTGATCATTTTAGTTTTCCGTCTGGACATACCTTGCATGCGGTAATGGCAACCACAGTCTTGGGTTATGTTGCACCGCTATTATTGCTGTTGATGCTCCCTTTTACGCTGCTGGTGGCTTTATCGCGCATGATTCTGGGATTGCATTATCCAAGTGATGTCGCGGTTGGGGCAATGATCGGAGGCATGATGGCCGTGGTCATTGTGCTGAGCGCACCTTATCTCAATATTATGTTGTAAAAGTAAGTGAAAACTGGGGCGAAAGCTCGCAGATTTTTATAAATTTGCTAAAGTACAGCATTAAAGCAAATATGGTGAGAAATAGAGATGGGTTTACGTTGGACTGATACCCTGGATATCGCGATTGAACTCTACGAAGCGCATCCAGATGTGGACCCGCAGTGGATTCGTTTTACTGATTTACACGCCTGGGTATGTGCCTTGCCTGAGTTTACGGATGACCCGACTAAATCCACAGAAGGTCTGCTGGAAGCGATTCAAATGGCATGGATTGACGAAGCGCGTTAAGTGCCCGATTGAAAAAAGCATATTTTTACAGTGTAAAAGCAGAAAAATGCGCATTATCTCGGTATAATGCGCCAAATTTTCATGTCAACAATTGACTTAAGGAGCCTATCATGGCTATCGAACGTACTTTATCTATCGTAAAACCAGACGCAGTTGCTAAAAACCACATCGGCGACATCTTTGCTCGTTTTGAGAAAGCTGGTCTTCAAATCGTTGCAACTAAAATGAAACACTTGACTCAAGCTGAAGCTGAAGGCTTCTACGCTGAGCACAAAGAACGTGGTTTCTTTGCTGATCTTGTTGCTTTCATGACTTCTGGTCCAGTGGTTGTTTCAGTTCTTGAAGGTGAAAACGCTGTTCTTGCTCACCGTGACATCCTTGGCGCGACGAATCCTAAAGAAGCTGCTCCTGGTACAATCCGTGCAGATTTCGCTGTAAGCATCGACGAAAATGCTGCTCACGGTTCTGACTCTGTAGCATCAGCTGACCGTGAAGTTAACTACTTCTTCGCTCAAACTGAGATTGCTCCACGTACTCGTTAATTCGCAGTATTCAAACCAGATAAGTGTTATTATACTTATCTGGTTTTTTTATTCTTTGAATAATTCTTTGCTCACATATTGAGCTTCTCCTTTGATCTTTAGACATGGTTTAGGTAATACACATGAGTACTGAAGTCGTCGCTGTATCTGCAGTTTCAGCTGCACAGCAACCATCTCCGTCCACTCCCACACAGCAGAATGCTGTGGAAAAAGTGAACCTACTCGGCATGTCTCGTCCGCAAATGGAGAAATTCTTTGAGGATATGGGGGAGAAGAAGTTTCGTGCCGGGCAGGTAATGAAATGGATTCACCAATTTTTCGTGACCGATTTTGCCGAGATGACCAATATCTCGGGCAAACTGCGTGAAAAACTGGAACGTATTTGTGAAATTAAAGCGCCCGAAGTGGTGCATAAAAATTATTCTAAAGACGGTACCCGGAAATGGGTCTTCCGTGTCGGTGATGGTGACGGCTCTCTTGTCGAAACTGTATTGATTCCTGCTGAACATCGTAGCGGCCTACGTCGTACCTTGTGTATTTCGTCTCAAGTGGGCTGCGCACTGGACTGTTCATTCTGTTCAACCGGTAAACAGGGTTTTCAGCGCGATTTAGATCAGTCAGAAATCATTGGTCAGTTGTGGGTGGCGAACTATTCCTATATGGAAGATGTGCCTGTGGCAGATCGTGAACGTTCAGTCACGAATGTGGTCATGATGGGCATGGGCGAACCACTGCTTAACTACGATGCCGTACTTAATTCCATGCGCATTATGCTGGACGACTTTGCTTATGGCATGTCGAAACGTCGTGTGACCTTATCGACATCAGGTGTGGTGCCGAAAATCGATCAAATGGTCAAAGACATTGATGTGGCACTGGCAATTTCATTGCACGCACCAAATGACGAACTGCGTAATGAACTGGTGCCAATCAACAAGAAATATCCGTTAGAACAACTGATTGCGGCGTGTCAGCGTTATATTGCCAAAGATGGTAATGAAAGTTCACGTAAACACGTCACCATTGAATATGTGATGCTGGATGGTGTGAATGATCATCCTGAACATGCACAGCAAATGATTAAGCTGCTGAAGAACTTGCCGAGCAAGATTAATTTGATTCCATTCAACCCTTTCCCGCACGCGCCTTATGGGCGTTCAAGCCGTAACCGCATTATTTCTTTCCAAAAAACTTTGTCTGATGCCGGTTTTGTGTGTACGATTCGTCAGACACGCGGTGATGATATTGATGCGGCGTGTGGACAGCTTGTAGGTCAAGTGGCTGATCGTACCCGTCGTGCGGAACAGTGGAAAAAGAAAATTGCGCAGTCAAATGAGATTATGCGTTCACAAGGATAATAAGAGGTCGCCAGTTGAGAAATCTAACATCTAAAATTGCTTTGATTTCAACAGTATGTGTGTCTTTAGCTTTGGTTGCATGTCAAACGCCAGATTTGGGTCAGAAAGATCCTGAAAAAGCCACCAAAGTCCGTACCCAATTGGCGGCAGAATATTTAAGAACAGGTGACCTAGATGCAGCCAAACGTGCGCTGGATCAGGCACTCGAAACGACTCCGCGTGATTCGCAAGCGAATATGATGATGGGCGTGCTATTGCAACAGGAAGGTAGTCAGCTCAATCTTGAGAAAGCAGATGCTTATTTCAAGCGTGCAATTTCGGCAGATCCGAAAAATGCACAGGCACGCAACAACTATGGCACGTATTTATATCAGCTAGAACGCTATAATGATGCGATCGAGCAGTTTAACATTGCCGGTGCAACTTTAGGTTATGATCAGCGTTTCCGTGCGCTGGAAAATATGGGACGTATTTACCTGAAAATGGGCGATGTGGTGAATGCTGAAAAATCATTCAAACAGGCGCTTCAGGCGAATCGCGATTCATATATATCAATGTTAGAGTTGTCAGAAATTTTTTATTTAAACCAGCAGTTCCCGGCAGCGACACAACTGTATCAACAGTTTGCGCGTGGTGTGGGACAGAAAAATCAGGGTGCCCGTGCGCTCTGGGTTGGCATTCGCACTGCGCGTGCCAGTGGTGATCAGTTGGGGATGCAGGTATTGGTGAACCAGTTACGTGCATTGTTTCCTGAAAGCCAGGAATACCAACGTTATTTGCAATTACAGTACAGTACTGAGGCCGTATGGAAGTAAATCCTAATTCACCTTCGAATCATTCGAGCGTAGCTCCAAATGCGTTAGGAAATATTCAACGTCCGGGCGAGTACTTGCGCCAGATTCGTCTCAATCAGCAACGTGATCTGGAAAATGTGGCCAAAGAGCTGAATATTCCGGTCAAAACCCTGACTGCACTTGAGCAGGATGAATATAAGTCTTTGCCTGAGGCGACTTTTATCAAAGGCTATTACCGGATCTATGCCAAACTTTTGGGTGTAGATGCGTCGACTATTATTCAGCGTTTTGATGAAATTTATACCAATGATACGGGTTTGTTGCCCAATCATGCGCTGAATAATTCCCCCATCAAAATTATGGGGAAATTGCCAGGTTCCAAGCGTGACCGTAACCGTAAATGGTTAAAGCGCATTTTTATTACGCTGGTCTTGCTGCTAATTTTGGGCGCACTGTTTGCCATGGTTCAGAACTGGTCGAGCAGTAGTTCGCAAAATAGCAGTGAAGTTTCTGGAGTCGGTGCTTCCAATATCGAGATTCTGAATCTGGATGCAGGCGCCGCACTGTCTGGCGACCAGCTAAAACTCGATTTTAACCGTCCGACCTCTGTGCATATCGTCGATTCAGCCGGTAACGTTTTAGCGACTGGCCGTCAGGCATCGAGTTTGCAACTCAATGGTGAAGCGCCATTCCAGATTCGTCTTGATGATGCGGCAGCTGTATCACTCAGCCTGAATAATGAAAATATTTCATTGTCACCTTATACCGTAAACGGAAAAGCAGAATTCCGTTTGTCACCTTAACAGATCAAGAGTAGAGCAAAACCATGATCGTAAATCCAATTAAACGTCGTCCAACACGTAAAATTCGTGTCGGTTCAGTTTATGTGGGTGGTGATGCACCAATCAGTATCCAGTCTATGACCAATACTGAAACCTGTGATGTGGCAGCCACGGTTGCACAGATCCAGCGCTGTGTCGATGCCGGTGCAGACATCATGCGGGTTTCTGTGCCTACGATGGAAGCGGCGGCAGCCTTTGGTGAAATTCGTAAGCAGGTGAATGTGCCTTTGGTGGCGGATATTCACTTCGACTATAAAATTGCTTTGGCAGTTGCGGACTTCGGTGCAGACTGTTTGCGGATTAACCCGGGCAATATCGGCTCAGAAGCAAAGATTCGTGAAGTGGTGGCAGCAGCACGTCATAATGATATTTCAATGCGGATTGGTGTCAATGCCGGTTCACTCGAAAAAGACATTCAAAAGAAATATGGCGAGCCGACAGGCGCAGCATTGCTTGAATCTGCGATGCGTCATATCGACATTTTAGACCGTCTGGATTTTCAGGAATTTAAAATTTCAGTTAAAGCATCCAATGTGTTCCTGACCATGGATGCGTATCGTTTGCTGTCTCAGCAAATTGATAATCCGCTGCATTTGGGTGTAACCGAAGCCGGTATTTACCGTACAGGTTCGGTTAAATCTGCAATCGCCTTGGGTGGTTTGCTGATGGAAGGCATTGGCGATACCATGCGTATTTCGCTTGCTGCCGAGCCTGAAGAAGAAATTAAAATCGGTTTTGATATTCTAAAATCGCTGGGTCTGCGTTCTAACGGCATTAATTTTATTGCCTGCCCAAGCTGTTCACGTCAGGAATTTAATGTGATTTCCGTGATGCAGCAGCTTGAAGAACGTCTGGAAGATATTCGTACTCCAATGGATGTGTCGGTGATTGGCTGTAAAGTAAATGGGCCGGGCGAGGCTAAAGAAGCCGATATCGGTGTCGTAGGTGCAGCGCCACGTTCACTGGTGTATCGTAATGGTGAAAAAAGCCATCTAATTGATACCAATCAACTGGTTGATGAAATCGAAAATATGGTTCGTCAACGCGTTACCGAGCTTGAAGAAGCTAAATCTAAAGAAATTATTCGTACAAGTTTTTCTGAGTAGATCATGAGTTCAATCGTCGCAATCAAAGGTTTTAATGACATTCTCCCAACGCAAAGCCCAGCTTGGAGACGTCTTGAACAGCATCTGTCGGGTTTGATGGATGCTTATGGCTATCAACAAATCCGTTTGCCTATCGTTGAACAGACCAATCTGTTCAAACGTTCGATCGGTGATGCCACCGATATCGTTGAAAAAGAAATGTATACCTTTCTGGACAAAGGTAATCCGCCTGAGTCTCTGACACTACGCCCTGAAGGAACTGCAGGCTGTGTACGTGCCATGCTGGAGCATAATCTGCTTCGTGGTGCAACTCCTCGCGTCTGGTATATCGGGCCAATGTTCCGTTATGAAAAACCACAGAAAGGTCGTTACCGTCAGTTCCACCAGTTTGGTGTAGAAACCTTTGGTGTGGCGACTCCGGACATGGATGCAGAGCTGATTTTGATGACTGCACGTCTGTGGAAACGTATGGGCGTAGCGGACAAGGTTCAACTTGAATTAAATACTTTAGGCGAATCGGATGAACGTGCAGCCTATCGTGCAGCCTTGGTTGAATTTTTAGAGTCACATAAAGCCGATCTGGACGAAGATTCTCAGCGCCGTCTGACCACAAATCCACTGCGTATTCTGGATTCTAAAGATGCCAAAACCCAAAGCATCCTAGAAAATGCACCGAAACTGCATGACTTTATGGGTGAAGAAACTCTGGCGCATTTTGCCCAGTTACAACAGTACCTGACTGATGCCGGCGTGAGTTTTGTGATCAACCAAAAACTGGTACGTGGCTTAGACTACTACAACAAAACTGTGTTTGAATGGACCACAACACATTTAGGTTCACAAGGAACCGTGTGTGCCGGTGGCCGTTATGACGGTCTTGTTGGTCAATTGAAGGGCAAGCCTGATCAGTCTGTACCTGCGGTTGGTTTTGCCATGGGTATCGAACGTTTATTGCTTCTGCTTGAACAGGTTGAAGACAATACCCCGACACGTGATTGTGAAGTCTTCCTGGTGGCTGAACCGGCTGCTCAAGGGGAAGCTTTAGTCATTGCTGAACAGATTCGTGATCAGCTTGAAGCAGTAGGCAGTCAGGTTCGTCTGAAAGTAGGCTCCCAGGGTTCAATGAAATCGCAAATGAAAAAGGCCGATCAGGCGGGTGCTTTATATGCAGCGATTTTAGGGGAACGTGAACTAGAAGCTAAGGCGTTTACTGTGAAAGAGCTGGCAACCGCAGAGCAATCGAATGTACCATTTACGGACTTCGTTGCATTTTTTAGTACTAAAATTTCTTCAAAATAATCGATAAAACATTAGGAAAAGGGTAATCTCATGAGCGCAATGAGTGGTGATGAACAGTTTGAAAGCTTAAAATCCTTTACGAAGAAATATGGTTCTTCGATGATTACTGGGATTTTAATTGCGCTGATTGCCTTTTTTGGATGGGAATATTGGCAGAAGAAAAACCTGGCAGAGTCGCAAATGCACACTGCCAAGGTTCAGCAGTTGATGGATGATGCGCAGGCATCGAAAGGTGATGGTTTTGCCAAGTTATCTGAAGCTGCGGACAAGATTGTCAAGGAAGCACCAGATTCAGCACAGGCGATTCAGACCCAGCTGATGATGGCGAAACTGGCTTATGACAAAGAAGATTATGCTGCGGCCGAGAAAGCGCTACAGAAAGTTGAAAATTCGAAAGTAGATGATAAAGGCCTGGTTCAGGTGGTCAAACTTCGTCTGGCTTATGCGCAACTGGCACAGAAAAAATATGATGCTGCATTGAAAACTTTAGAAGCAGTGACTGAACCTGCGTTTAAAGCAACTGCCGATGAAGCACGTGGCGATATCTATGTTGCCAAAAATGATATTGAAAATGCGAAAAAAGTATATCAAAGTGCATGGGATGCCTTGATTGAACGTAAAGAAGAACGTCAGATTTTACAAATTAAGCTCGAAAGCGTAGGCGTGTTGGTCGATGATCCAGAAATCGAACGCCCAATTATAGAAACACAAGCGGAAGAAGCTGCATGAATAGAAAATACAAAATTACCTGTGCCTTGACTGTTTTAACGCTTGCACTGGCTGGCTGTGCAGGTAAAACAAATAAAGTTCCAGAAGTAAAACCGAACCCACTTCCAAAACTGACCCAAGCCAAAACACTGGTTCCTGTATTTTCCACCAGTGTATCTGCGACAGATGCTGCCGATCCATTGCGTTTACGTCTGGATGCAGACAATGGTGTGGTTTTTGCGATTGATCCAAAAGGTGAGGTGTCTGCATTTAAGGGCAAACAGCGTCTTTGGCAGAAAAAAGTCAGCAAAGATAATCTAAGTTCTGGCGTTGAAGCGGCCGAGGGTCTGGTTGTTGTCGGTAGCCAGAAGGGCCAACTGTTTGCACTCGATCAGCAAACCGGTGAGCAAAAATGGACTGCACAATTGACGGGTGCTTTACTGGCGCCTTCACTGATTCATGCAGGTCGTGTGATTAGTGTGAGCAATGACGGTATGGTCTATGCGCATGAAGTGGCAAGCGGTGCACAAGTTTGGACTTATAACCTGCCTAATGTACAATTCAGCCTGCGTGGTATGGCGGCTCCTGTGCCATTAGATGCGCGTAATGTGCTGATTGCATCTTCAAATGCGTATATTTATGCACTGGATGCCTTAAGTGGCGTACCAAAGTTACAGCGTCGTGTCGCCGTGTCGGATGGCCGTTCTGATATTCAGCGTCTGGTCGATATCGACGGTGAGCCGGTCGTTGCAGGTCAGTTTGTGGTGACGACCAGTTATCAAGGTCAGGTGACTGTGCTGGACTTGGCTTCACAGCAAGTGATCTGGAGTGAAGATGCCAGCAGCATCCAGCGTCCAGAAGTTGTCGGAAATGGCGTATTCGTGGCGCAAACTGATGGCAAAATTAAAGCTTTTGAGATTAGCTCGGGTCAACCGCTTTGGGAAAATGATCAATTGCTGAATCGTCAGCTCAGTAATCCAGTGATGTTAGGCACGGATTTGGTGGTCGGTGATCTGGATGGTGTGTTGCACCTGATTGACCCGCGTACCGGACAAATTACTGGTCGTTCGAAAACCTCTGGTGAAGTGCGTAACTTACGCGTGATCGACAACCAGCTTTATGTTTCTACACGCAAGGGCGCATTAAGCATTTGGCAGAACCGTTAATTTTAACGAGCCTTATGTTAAACTAGCCGCAACCGTATTTTTGTGAACGCGGGGTGATTGAAAAATCAATGCCCCGTGTTTTTATTTAGGGTATTTTTCCCCTTATATCTTCCTATACTTTCTGATGTTCAGGCCACTTTGACTGCCTGATTATTGAATAAAGGTTACTCTATGAAACCCGTAATTGCGCTCATTGGTCGTCCGAACGTCGGAAAATCAACTCTGTTCAATCAGATTACCAAGAGCCGTGACGCATTGGTGGCAGACTTTGCTGGTCTGACACGCGACCGTAAATATGGCGATGCAACCTATCAAAATAAATCTTTCATTGTGGTTGATACCGGTGGTATTGGTGAAAATGAAGGCGGTATTGACTCGTATATGGCAGAGCAATCTAAAACTGCCATTCATGAAGCCGATATTATCATTTTTGTGGTCGACGCGCGTGCCGGACTGCTGGCTTCCGATGAGCAGATTGCGCGTGAACTGCGTACTTTAGGTAAAAAGGTCTTTCTGGCGGCCAATAAAGTCGATGGCGTACATGCTGAAGCTGCCCTGGTTGAATTCTACAAACTGGGCATGGGCGAGCCGCTACAAGTTGCTGCTAGCCATGGTCGTGGTGTTCAGCAAATGCTGGAAGACGTGCTTGCCGATGTACCGGAAGATGAAAACCCGGAAGAACATGATAAAAACACTGGTCTGCGTTTAGCGATTATTGGTCGTCCAAACGTGGGTAAATCTACGCTGGTGAACCGTTTGCTCGGCGAAGAGCGTGTGGTGGCATTTGACCAGCCGGGTACAACACGTGACTCGATTTATATTCCATTCGAGCGTGATGGCCGTCAATATACCCTGATTGATACTGCAGGGGTGCGTCGTAAAGGTAAAGTGGATGAAATGATTGAGAAATTCTCGATTGTTAAAACTTTACAGGCGATGAAAGATGCCAACGTGATTGTGGTTGTGGTCGATGCACGTGATGGTATCGTTGAGCAAGATTTGCATCTGATTGGCTATGCGCTTGAAGCCGGTCGTGCCATGGTCATTGCTGTCAACAAATGGGATAACATGACTGAATATGATCGCAAGCAATGTAAGCTAGATGTAGAGCGTCGCTTCGATTTCATTCCATGGGCAAAAGTGCATTTGATTTCTGCATTGCATGGAACGGGTGTGGGTGAGCTTTATCCTTCGATTCACCGTGCCTATGATTCATCTCGTTTGAAAGTATCACCGGCAAAAATCACCCAGATTTTAAATGATGCAACAGATGCCCACCAACCGCCTATGGTTCAGGGTCGTCGTATTAAAATGCGTTATGCGCATATGGGCGGACAGAATCCACCAACCATCGTGATCCATGGTAACAAGGTCGATAAAACCCCTGCGGATTACCGTCGTTATCTTGAAAACGTGTTCCGTAAAGTATACAAGCTTGAAGGTACGCCGATTAAAATCGAGTTTAAAACCTCTGAAAACCCGTTTGAAGGGCGTAAGACGGTGATGGATGAGCGTATTGCAGCGCGTAAACGTCGTTATGTACAGAAGTTCAAGAAAGCCGAAAAGAAATTTAAGCGTTAATTTTTTGTGTTAAGTTTTCGATAAAAAGCCTGCTGATGCAGGCTTTTTTCCCTCTTAGATTCTCAAATGTAAGGCAATTCTCATGGTCAAAGATTGATGAACTCTCTTACAATAGATTTAAAGTAAATATAGATTGAAAAACCATTGTGACTTCACTTATTCGAATTGATCTGCATGCGTTGTCTGACGCGAGTCAAAGCAACCAACTCCTGGAACGTAAGGCACAGATTCAAGCGCGTAAGATTGAGATAGCCGCGTTAAGAAATCAGTTTTTATCCAGTCATTTGGAATCCGCTGTCTTCAATCAGGATGTTGTGCGGACTACATTCGGCAAACCCTATCTCCACACTCATCCAGACTTCAACTTTAACCATAGCCATAGTCAAAATTTCTATGCTCTGGCAACGAGCAATAATGTCCAAAATTTGGGAATTGATATTGAAGAGCTGAGCCGTAAGGTTCGATTTGAAGCCATGGCACAACATACCTTTCATCCTGAAGAGCTTAAACAGTGGCAGGCACTGGACTATGATTCCGAATACTGGTTTAAGGTCTGGACCACCAAGGAAGCTGTATTAAAGGCCTCAGGACTGGGCATACGCATCAACCTGAATGAGTTAAATACCCAGATTCATCCAGATCAGAATGGTGGAAGATGTGAACATCCAGAGATCGGCGTCTATGCCTATCAAAATTATAATATGGCAGGATGTATGCTCACCGTGGCCTGGCAAAGTGAGCATTCATGCAAGGGTTTCAGATTTCCGCTAATCCAGATTCACCAATCTGTTTAAATCAGCAGAGTGATTGATAGTAAATAATTATATTGACAAATATAGTCAAACATATACAATTTAGGTATTAAATTTTAAAAAAACTTGCAATGAAATACTTGACTGAAAGCTTAAAGAAAGTAGAGCAAGACCT
>NZ_VPEC01000021.1:0-61065 GCF_013417355.1 Acinetobacter sp. YH12255 | reverse complement strand
TCATGAGAAAGCCCATATAAATGGGTAATGTACAAGTTGCTGTAGAAGCATGTTTAATTCGTCTGATCACAGATACTTTATAAAGTATTTTAATACTTTTTTGAATCCGTCAATGCGTAAGTCCTAACATATTAAAATAGTTGTAAAATTTGTAAGAAAGTCTTACGAAAATTATGGAATTGAATCAGGACACAGCTTTTAAATGGTTCTATCGCTGAAATACGATGATTTTCGGAATTATTGTATAAGGATGTTTTGAAGATATGCTTAATATCCAGTTTTTATCAACAAGCCGCTTGCATATAAAGACCTAAATGTAAGAGAAGAGACTTATTTGGCTTTTAATAGTTGGCTTTTAATCGGTTATAGGGTCTATTCGCTGCTTAAAATACAGCTCATAAAAGTTGCATGAATATGAAATAAAGCCTGTTTATTGCGCCTATATGTTGATTATTTTTTATGCTGTTGTGAGTGTCTCATACTAAAGAATGAGATGAATTTTCTACGATTTTTCAAAAAAATAGAAGTTTAGAGCCAAAATTCTAAAGGCCAGATAACAAATTTATTAAAATAGACCGATTTCTATAATTAAACTATTGAAAATTATAAGATTTGGGAAATGGACTTTCGGCAGCGTACAATGCCTTGATTAAAAAACAAGTCATCAATAAATTTTGATGTGCAAAAAAGAGTAATAAACGAGGGCAGGCAAGCTATGAACAACAACTACCGTAAACCGCTGCAATCCACCCAGCTGGAATATTATGACGTGCGTCAGGCCGTAGAAGATATTCAGCCAGGCGCATATGCCAAACTTCCTTATACCTCCAAAGTGCTTGCTGAGCAGCTGGTTCGTCGTTGTGATCCTGCCATTTTAGAACAGTCTTTGCGACAGCTGATTGAGCGTAAACAGGAACATGATTTTCCATGGTATCCGGCACGTGTGGTCTGTCACGACATCTTGGGACAAACGGCTTTGGTCGATCTTGCCGGCTTACGTGATGCAATTGCAGAACAGGGCGGTGACCCGGCTAAAGTCAATCCAGTGGTACCGACCCAGCTGATTGTCGATCATTCATTGGCAGTGGAATTTGGTGGTTTTGATCCGGATGCTTTTGAGAAAAACCGCGCGATTGAAGACCGTCGTAATGAAGACCGTTTTCATTTTATTGAATGGACCAAAACCGCGTTTGAAAATGTCGATGTGATTCCTGCCGGTAATGGCATCATGCACCAGATCAACCTGGAGAAAATGTCTCCGGTGATTCAAAACCGTGACGGTCTGGCATTCCCGGACACCTGTGTCGGTACAGATTCACATACCCCACATACTGATGCGCTTGGCGTGATCTCGATTGGTGTGGGTGGTCTGGAAGCGGAAAACGTGATGCTGGGCCGTGCGTCTTGGATGCGTCTGCCTGACATCATTGGTGTGGAGTTTGTTGGTCAGCGTCAGCCGGGCATTACCGCAACGGATATTGTGTTGGCACTGACAGAATTCCTGCGTAAAGAACGTGTGGTCGGGGCATACTTAGAATTCTTCGGTGAAGGTGCCGACAGCATGTCAGTGGGTGATCGTGCCACGATTTCCAACATGACTCCGGAATACGGTGCAACCGCTGCGATGTTCTATATCGACCAGAATACGATTGATTATCTGACTTTGACCGGTCGTGAGCCTGAGCAAGTCAAACTGGTTGAAACTTATGCCAAAGAGATTGGTCTGTGGGCATCGGATATGACTCAGGCAGAATATCCACGTGTATTGCGTTTTGATCTTTCAACAGTAACCCGTAACATTGCTGGCCCATCCAATCCGCATGCTCGTGTCTCGACATCTGACTTAAAAGAAAAAGGCATTGCCGGTAATCTAGAGGCTGCACGTGCGCAAGAAGCTGAAGGTTTAATGCCAGATGGCGCGGTGATTATCGCGGCGATTACGTCTTGTACCAATACCTCAAACCCGCGAAATACCGTGGCGGCAGGTTTGCTGGCGCGTAAGGCCAATGAACTCGGTTTAGTCCGTAAGCCTTGGGTGAAATCTTCTTTTGCACCGGGTTCTAAAGCAGCAGCGTTATATCTTGAAGAAGCTGGCGTACTCAAAGATTTAGAAAAACTGGGTTTTGGGATCGTGGCTTATGCCTGCACCACTTGTAACGGCATGTCGGGCGCACTAGATCCAAAAATTCAGCAAGAAATTATTGACCGTGACCTGTATGCCACAGCGGTATTGTCGGGCAACCGTAATTTCGATGGCCGTATCCATCCTTATGCGAAGCAGGCTTTTCTGGCATCTCCACCACTGGTGGTGGCGTATGCGATTGCCGGTACGATTCGTTTTGATATCGAAACGGATTCACTTGGTAATGACAAAGATGGCAACCCGATTTATCTAAAAGACATCTGGCCATCGGATGAAGAAATTGATGCACTGGTGAAAGAAGCAGTGAAGCCGGAACAGTTCCGTCAAATCTATATTCCGATGTTTGACTTGGGTGTGAATGAAAAGGCAGCAAGCCCGCTATATGACTGGCGTCCGCAAAGTACCTATATCCGCCGTCCGCCGTATTGGGAAGGTGCTCTCGCTGCACCACGTACCTTAGCCAATATGCGTCCACTGGCGATCTTGGGTGATAACATCACCACCGATCATTTGTCACCATCCAATGCAATTGTACTCGACAGTGCTTCAGGCGAATACCTGAAAAAAATGGGCGTGCCTGAGGAAGACTTTAACTCTTATGCAACGCATCGTGGTGATCACCTGACTACGCAACGTGCAACTTTTGCCAACCCGAAACTGTTTAATGAAATGGTGGTGCGTTCAGACGGCAGCATCAAGCAGGGTTCGAAAGCACGTGTGGAGCCTGAAGGCGAAGTGATGCGGATGTGGGAAGCGATTGAAACCTACATGAACCGTAAACAGCCGTTGATCATTATTGCAGGTAAAGACTATGGTCAGGGTTCGAGTCGTGACTGGGCGGCGAAAGGTGTGCGTCTGGCGGGTGTAGAAGCGATTGTCGCAGAAGGTTTTGAGCGTATCCACCGTACCAACTTGGTCGGTATGGGGGTATTGCCGCTTGAGTTTAAGCCGGGTACGGATCGTAAGACTTTAGGTCTTGATGGTACGGAGCTGTATAGCGTGATTGGTAATATCGCGCCACGTTCGACTTTGACTTTGGTGATTGAGCGTTCAACCGATGATGGTAAGAACCAGATTATTGAAGTGCCTGTGACTTGCCGTCTGGATACTGAAGAAGAAGTGCATGTGTATGAAGCGGGTGGTGTATTGCAACGCTTTGCACAGGATTTCTTGGAAGGGAATGTGGCTTAATTTTTGTTAAATCCTCCCCAGCCCTCCTTTTTAAAGAGGGGAACTTCCTCCTTTTCTAAAGGTAAGAAGCATTGCTTCGCAAGGGTGGGTTAAAGTTGTTGATATTGTTTAAAAAAAACCCTACTGTGAAGTGGGGTTTTTATTTGGAATAGAAAGTGCAATCAATTATTAAAATGACATTATACTTTTTCTTAGGAATTACGGTTTTTACTGCTTTATTAGCTATAAGCGGCATTATATATACGTGGACAACAATATATTCGGATGAAAATCAGGTTGTACAGTTTTTTAATTTACCGTATTTAAAAGAATTGGTAACACTGTGTTTAGTTGAAATAATAGGAATTAGCATACTATTTGTGAAAAAAGGTTTTAAATATATTCCACAAATTAAAAATAATTCTAAGGTAGATGAAACTTTAGCATTTATGCAAGAGTTTGTAGGAATGGGGACGAGTGCAACAATCGTTAGCAATAGGGTTTCGTGGCTTATCAAAAATGAAAATTTATTAAAAATATTAAATCAAAAAATAGAAGACGGAATTAAGCTTGAAATTATTACACCAACTGAGGTGAGTCATCAGATTAAGTCAAGTCTAGTAGGTGCAATATTTATTGTTACTAATGAAAAATTACCGCCAGAAGCAAGATTCACTCTTATAAATGGTGATAGAACAGGGTGCGAAAAACTAGCTATTGCTAAAGGAGTTCATCCCGAACATGAAATTACTATTTTTGACCATAATTCCGGACCACAAATTATAGCTATGGCAAAGGATATTATTTTTAAATCTAAAGAGTTAGCAAGAAAATGAGTTGGTGTGAGTTAAGTACAATCAGAAAAGTCCAAATTGAAAGCAATAAAGACATAACTTTTTCAAAAGTATTTGTGCCTAAATACCTGGAAAAATTATCTAACTACAGTGGGAAAAAAATTATTGAAATTGGATGTGGTACAGGACATTTAGCAAAAGAATTAATAAGCTCAATAGAGTTTGAAAATTATATTGCTTTAGAACCATCGTTAGGGATGTATGAAAAAGCTAAAGATATGTTAAATGATTGTAAATATCTAGAATTAAAGAATTTTTCTATAGGGAATTTAAAAGGTGAGATTAAGGTTGATATTATTCTAGCTCATTTAGTTTTTCATGTAGTTGAAGACATTGAGACTTTGTTAAAAGATAGTTTTGAAAGGCTACAACCTAATGCCAAGCTTTTAATTTCATTGCCTCATCCATGTTTTTATAATGATTATAAAAATATCTTTAACGAAGATGAGTATTCTTATAATGATGAAATTAAAACTAATACTCTTTTTAAAATTTCCCAAGATAATGCAAATGATGTAAAAGTTCCGTATATTCACAGACCAATTAGCTACTATATTAATAGGTTTTCTAAGTCAGGCTTCAAAATACTTGAGCTTGAAGAAATTTTTCCAGAAAAATCAATTCAAGTCTTATATCCAGAGCTGTGGCAGACACCTAGATATTGTATTTTTTACTTAGAAAAGATAATGAATAATTGAGTGGAGAAAACATACTTCGCCTAAACGCCCACATCACTCGTCGAAATGACCAATAGACATTCATCATAAGAGGGTTATACTAGATCTACCATTTCTAAAACTATGGAGAACAAAGATGGTTACTGCTGGCGAAAAACCCGGAACAGGCTTCTATTTTTGTATTCAATGCGGACACCGCACCTACTTAGAAATTGGTACTGATCGTTTACCACCGTGTACCAAATGCCAAGGCAATCAATTTAACAATAAGAATGCCTAAGCAAAACAATTCAAACAGTTACCCTCTGTTTTGAACGAAAGCCCTATTACTCGATAGGGCTTTTTGCTATCTAAACTTCGCTATTTATGATTTAGATTTGATTGAAAATTAACCAATAAAACCCCATATAAAAGCCTAGATTCACAGTGTTTAGGGCAGCTCAATTGCAACATTATCTTGATCTTAATCATGACTCGGGTGTTGCCAATTACGAGATTGGTAACGAGTTTATTCGGGTTCAATTTAAGAAAACCTCGAAAGTTTATACTTATAGCTATAGCAGTGCCGGTTATCAACATGTCGAAAACATGAAACAGCTCGCCCGATATGGCGATGGGCTAAATGCCTATATTAACCAGCATACCCGTCAGCTCTTTGTACACTAAAATTGGTCTGCTTCTTGCTTCAATCCAAGTCTGAGACGGCAAATATTTAATAACAGCTAAATATCTGCCTTGAAATAGTGCATGTGCACATATTGGAAAGAGGGCAAGTGCATATGGAAATCAGAGACTACGCACCAGAATCAGGCAAATTAAGCAAAAAAGCCCATTTTTATTCTGCATGGCCATTAATTCTGATCCTGTTTGGGGGCGCGATTGGCTTGCTCTACGGCGTGATGGCATATTTGGTAAATCTGAAAATCTATAATTCTCAACTGACGAGACTCAATAAGGTTCTGGCTAATCTGCTCTGCGGGATGTCGGCGATCAGTATCTGGTGGTTTAGCGCACAATGGATTCAGGCTGCTTTGTTTCAATAAATAGTCATCATGTCTTGAAGATAAATTGCAATAAAGGCCATTTTTATAGAATAAAAAAGCGTAAAAAATGAAGAATGAAATTTATTTCCCTAAATTTAGTTTAATAATGAAATAAATTTTCAAAAAATCTAAAAATTAAAAAAACATAGGAAATTAATCCCGTTCATTTTTGCCTAATATAGCTTTCAAGGGTGTGATGGGATCGGAAAGAGTAGCATGCTGTGAGCGGCGCAAAACGCGAGTGCAGTACGAACCCAAAAGGTCTCGATCCGGCTTAGGACGCTATAGACCACAAGTTTATAGGCTATAAGATCAAGTCTTATAAAGATTGATAGTTGAAGTAAACCATTAGACGTTTTCCCAACACCCTAAAAAATTCTCCAGCAGTGCAAATATGATAAATCATTAAAATAACAATAAATCAAAAGCTTAAACCAAGATTCAATTCAAGCATGATACAAATCAGTTCTCATTTTCCCAGATCAAATCTGTTATTTTTAAAGCATCAGCTGCGCCCAGTGGGGAATTATGATGAATCTCGATATTTGGTGTCGTTTTCTGCTATTTTCCTTAGTCATCAATTACACTATTCTCATGCTCTGGTTCACGGTTTTTGTATTTGCCCGAAACTGGATGAAACAATTGCATGGAAAATGGTTCCGGCTATCTGAAGCCAGCTTCGATGTGATTCATTATTCAGGTATGGCGTTGTATAAAATTGGGATTTTGCTGTTTAACTTGGCGCCTTTAATTGCAATCTATTTAATCAAGCAAAGTTAAGCGCTATGCTGAACTGAATATTTCAATGACAGAAAAATAGCTTCGGATCAGTAGGGTATATAAAAACTAAAACAGGATTTTAAAGGAGTTGAAACAGATGAATCGATTTAAACCGGCACTAATCTTGGGTGTCCTGATTGCTTTGGGGATGATAATTTCAGGATGGATTCTGGGCAATAGCGCCTTAAAAATCAAACAGTATGAACGTATTGTGTCGGTCAAAGGTTTGTCGGAACGCGAAGTCAAAGCTGATGTAGCAGTCTGGCCGATCCGTTTTAACGCAGGCAGTCAGGATCTGGCCCAGTTGTACGATACCATGCAAAACAATACCCAGGAAATTCAGACCTTTCTAAAAAATGAAGGTTTTAGTGCCGAAGAGATCACCAGTGCTTCACCGAGTATTACCGATAAATACGCTCAGCAATACGGCGGTGATGCCAATGTCGCACTGCGCTATACTGCCAGTCAGACCATTACCGTCTATACCCACAACATCGATGCAGTACGCAAGGCACAAAGCCGTCTGATGGCTTTGGGTCGAAAAGGCATTGCCTTTGCTGGAGATGATTCCGGACAAAGAACCGAATATTTATTTACCAAGCTGAATGACATTAAGCCGGCGATGATTGAACAAGCCACCGAAAATGCCCGCAGTGTGGCAGAAAAATTTGCCGCAGATTCAAAAAGCAGTCTGGGGAAAATCAAGTCCGCCAATCAGGGCATGTTTAGTATCGAAGATCGCGACAGCAATACCCCCTATTTGAAAAAAGTCCGTGTAGTTTCGACGGTGGATTATTATCTGGCAGATTAATTTATCTGGCTATGCGCGGTGATTGACAGGTTAAATACAGCTTGTTATTTTGCGCGCATTGTTCCAGATGCTGTATTCCTAAAATGCCCATCAACCCCGACTTTGTCTATTGCCCACCGCAAGAACCGTTGCATATTGTTTATGAAGATGATGATCTGGTGGTGATTGAAAAGCCGGCCGGATTATTGTCGGTTCCCGGGCGTTTAGCTGAACATCATGACAGTGCTTATTTGCGGGTTCTGGACCAGTATCCGCAGGCTAAAATCACCCATCGTCTGGATATGGCCACTTCAGGTATTTTGATGTTTGCCAAACACCGTGATGCAGAAGTGGCGGTGAGTAAAATGTTTCAGGCACGTACCGTGCATAAAAATTATGTCGCACTGGTACAAGGCAAACTTGAAGGTCAGGGCAGCGTCGAAGTGCCTTTGATGACCGACTGGGAAAACCGTCCGCGTCAGATGGTGCATTATGAACTGGGCAAAACTGCCAAAACCTTATATCAGGCAATAGAATATTTGCCCCAGCAAGACATTAGTCGGGTTTTACTCACGCCCATCACAGGCCGTTCTCATCAGTTGCGAGTACATATGCTGTATCTGGGTCATCCCATTACTGGCGATAAAATCTATCATCCAGAACCACAGCGCAGTCCTTTAAATCGTATGGCTTTGCATGCCAATTATCTGGCTTTTAGCCAGCCGCTGAGTGGTGTTCCGGTTGAGATTGAAGTCGTAGTTCCGTTTTGATGTGGATTATAAAAACGATGGTATCCGGTCAAATTAGTTCTATTTTTACAGTCATTCAAAATGGTATTTGCCATTTAAAATCGGCTACCTGAATTAAAAATTGT
This sequence comes from Acinetobacter sp. YH12255, assembly GCF_013417355.1. Taxonomy (NCBI): domain Bacteria; kingdom Pseudomonadati; phylum Pseudomonadota; class Gammaproteobacteria; order Moraxellales; family Moraxellaceae; genus Acinetobacter; species Acinetobacter sp. YH12255. The sequence continues at coordinate 52,734 of NZ_VPEC01000021.1, read as the reverse complement.
GAGAATTTATTTCAGTCAATGCTCTGAAAATTAATGGTTTTTCATGTTTTTTATTTGAAATCTAATACTTATGCATTGCCCAATCTTCTGTCGATGTAGAACATACCGGTGAATGCTGGCTGCATATCTTGATGATGAGCCTAGAGAATTTTTATTCTTTTATCTCCTGCTATAGGCCTGATACCTTTGTTTTTATGATTTTTTTAATTTTCCTTTCATTATTTTTAAACTTTCAAATTATATCCTTTGATATAAAAAACATCGTAAATTGTTTCAGAATGGATTTGACTTGAGCCGGAAATCACTCTGTCATACATGACTTGCCCATAAAAATTTTGTAGAAAAATAAAATGAATGAATAACTTAGTGCTGATCAATGGCTTTGATTATCTGGTCAAAGTGATGCAAAATTAACCAGTACTTTATAATAAATTTTTAATTTGATGTTTTAGGGCAATGCCCGGGGGTTAAAGGACAGAACAATGCTCAGTATGGCTTTTTTCGTTCTCGCGAGTATTTTATTATGTGCCTTGCTCTGGAGCTTGAAGATCCAGGCTTCATTACGCAGCAATATCCGGTTTTTACAGGAAAATCTGGATCATTCACGCAGCAGACTGGCAGATTATGACGCTCAAGTCGATGAACTGAATTATGACGTGACCCAACTGCGGGTACAGCATGGCAGTTTAACGACTACGCTGAATAAATATAAAAAATATCAGGATATCTATGATATCGAACAATATATTATCAACCGGACTTTGCAGGCCGAAAATTTTGTTGAAGTGACCAAACTGGATGCTTCGATCATGATTGATGATCTCAAGGCTTATATTGAAAGCGTGAAAGACTATCTCGCCCAGTTTCAAGCGAAAGCCTTAGTCGAAGTTGAACAGCAGGCCAGAAAAAGTTTAGCGGGTTATTATCAACAGGCCAAGCAACAGCAGCACTTAGAGGACGTAGTGAATGCCCTGGAACATAAAATCCAGGCCAAGCATTACGGTTTATGTCTGCCAGTACCGCAACTTTTACAACAGCTGATCGCAGGATATAGTGAAACGGATGCGGCTCGGCATCTGCTCGATGTACGTGAAAAAATTCAGCAGGCCATAGCAACACAGCAGATCGCCAGTTGTAATTATATCGATGACGGCCGCCGTAGAAGTATCATTGAAATCTTTAGTTTGGCCTTTAATAGCAAGGCAGATTTATATCTTGCTCAATTAAACAGAGAAAATTTGGGACAGATGTTGCAAGCCTTAAGGGATGATTATGTCCTGCTGAATTATACCGGACAGCAACTGAGTCAGGCCACGATTCAGTCATCCTATCTGGATTTACGTTTAGAGGAATTAAAGTTTGCTGCGCTGGTTGTGCACATGAAACAAGAAGGCCGGCATCCAGAGACCGTATAGTTTTGATATGCATCAAAAGTACTCAGTCTTGATGGTAGCTGATAACGAATAGGGTTTTAGCGAAAGACCGATATTCCCGGACGTGATAGGCTATAAATATTTAAGAAATACCCATTTGACAGATAATTTTTATATTTATAAAAATCATATGTTTATTTATGGTTAAAAGATAATATTTTTTGTCCGGATCTCGATAATTGTCTAAAAATCAGCTAATCTTAGATGCAGAATAAAACAGCATCATAATAAGGATACTTCTATGTCACGTGATTACAATCAATTCCCTGACGATGAAAATGGCAATGTACTGTGGCAAATGCATCAGGATGGCGACGACCTGCAAGAAGCACATGAAATCGAATTTTCGCTGGTGTTTAGTGATGAAGAGCAGGCAGATCGTTGTGCCTTGTATCTCTTAAAGGAAGAACAAAAAATCAGTCTGTTTCAGGATGAAGAAAGCGCGACCCTGGAATGGATTATCACGATTTATGTCTATATGGAACCAACCTACGAGGATATTGTGGATCTGGAACAGTGGTTCAGCAAAATCGCTGCAGAATTTCAGGGTGAATATGATGGTTGGGGCTGCATGGCCTATGTCTATGATGATGAGCTGGATGAAGAAGAAAGCAGTCTGCGTAATAGCTGATTGTGCCTGTATTTAAATAAAAAAACCCCGGTGCTGCCGGGTTTTTTTATCCTTTATATTTAGTTATATCGGAATGTCAGGGCTTTAATACAGATACATAGTCATTATATATACCAAATTGAGGATTGCGTAAAATCAGTTCTATGGACGCTCAGCTTGGTCTGGTCAGTCTATACAAGAGAAGGGCAATATCCCTCAATAAAAATATATAATAACAATAAGGGACAAGACAAAATGGGTTACACTCTAAAAATGCATCGAGTGTTTAGTGCACCTCCGGAGCGGGTGTATCGTGCTTTTGTTCATCCGGATGCCCTGGCAAAATGGTTGGCACCACATGGTTTTATTGCCAAGGTAGAACATGCGGAAGTCAAACCCGGCGGCAGCTATAAAACCACCTTTACCAATTTTTCCACCGGTACCCAGCACCATTTTCATGGGATTTATCATGAGGTGATTCCCAATCAGTTACTGCGTTATACCGATCAGTTTTCGACGCCAGATCTGCAAGGTGAAATAGAAGTCACTGTGATCTTTGAAAAGGTTTCAGTCGGTACAGGCCTGCATATTATTCAGGTCGGCTATCCCGATTTAGTGCCGCCTGCGGTATGTCACTTAAGTTGGCAGGAATCATTCCAGCTACTTTCCTTGCTGGTGAATCCGCATATCCCGGATAATTAATGCTTGATGATTATGAGCTGGCCTTCAACGAAACTCCTGTTCAAAAGCGCATCTCTGCAAAGATGCTATACTGTGATCTTATTTGTTTCATTTATTTAATTTTTCTCTTTTTCGAGGTTCTTATGGGTCTGCCAAACTGTCCAAAATGCCAATCTGAATATACCTATGCAGATGGCGATCTACTGATCTGCCCTGAATGTGCACATGAGTGGAAAGAAGGCGAAATTACTGAAGAACAAGTGATCATTAAGGATGCTCATGGCAATGTGCTGGCGGACGGCGATAGCGTGACAGTGATTAAAGACCTGAAAATCAAAGGTTCATCTTCAGTGGTGAAAGTGGGTACCAAAGTCAAAAGTATCCGCCTATTGCCGGATGCTGCCGATGGTCATGATATCGATTGTAAAATCGAGGGAATGGGCCCGATGAAGCTAAAATCTGAATATGTAAAGAAAGCTTAAATCTGGCATCAGACTAGAATTTTAGCAATGAGACGGTGGATAAATCGTCTCATTGCTAAAATTCAGCGTTTATTTTTTATGTAGTCCCAATCCTCACGTTTTTGATCCGAGATCACTCGTATGCCACATCTGCATCTGGAATATTCTGACAATCTTCAACATCTGCTCCAGACTCAGCCGCTCTTGCTGGCCATGCATCAGGCATTGTTCAATGCCGGCTATGTCACCGATCCCGATGATTTAAAAAGTCGTGCAATTATGCAGCAGGATTATGTCATTGGACTGAGTCCACGGACAGATCAGGCTTATGCACATGCCAAAGTCTCACTATTGAGTGGACGTAGTGTCGAAGTGCGTCAGGCGATTTCTGCATTGGTGCTTGAGGTGATGCAGCAATCTATTGCTCCACAGCCCGAATTAAAAATTCAGCTCTGTGTCGAAATTATTGAAATGCCAAAGCAGACCTATAGCAAAGCCACGATTTAAATCCTGGCTTTTAGCTGTGTGGCATCGCGACAGCTTAAGCATTGTATTAAAAGCATCTACCAGTGCTCAGTCTAAAATAAATCAGACGACCGAACATGAATACTATTCCTAAATTCATTTCATCTTATTAAAATATAAACATATTTTTTTATAAATGACATTTTTGGTCATTTACAATAATACCGCAGAAGTCTTAAAGTGGGTTCAGATAACTCTCTATTCCTGATTTAAATAAAAATAAAGATTGATAGGGCTGTAATGTGGCATGTCTATGCAGATTGCATGAAGTTTTGGACTTAACTTAAAGATTGAAATCAAAATAATGTTTTAAATAATATTCAGATGAATTGCAGTGAATAACACAAAGGGGATAGCCAAGCAATTATAGTGCTTGAGCATAATCAAAATAAGAAAAGCAAAAGACCAGAAATTGGGGACAATTTTAATTCCGATTTCAGGTCTGAATACCTGATTGAGGGGGACTTTATGCAGGTTTTTGGGGATGAACAACTGAGTCAGGAAGTCGTGGCATTTCTTCAGCAATGGGACCATGCCATATGCAGTCTGGAGATCCAGGATATTATTCAATTATGCCGACCGGAGATTCGTCTGGTCGATGTCAGTACTGAAATAAAAGGCATAGATGCCTATCAGGCGCTCTGGCTGCAATATCGGCCTTTTATACCTGAAGGAATCCGGATAGAGCGTCAAGATATCAATATTCATGTGAGCACTGATTTAGCCTTGGTCGATGGCTATGTTCGGGTGAATTATGCGGTAATTGAGCCGATTTTCCAGTTGGGCTGGTGCCGGGTCAGTATGTGTCTCAGCAAGCAGCAGGGACGATGGCAATTGTTGCATCAACATACCTCAGTACCGGTACAACTCGAAACCCGTAAGATGCGCAGGATCAAAAGCGTCAGTTAAGTCATAAGCTCAAAAAATTAAGTGCAATATCTTGGTAAATGATTACAGGCATGCTTTATCAGGACACCATTCAGCAAAAACTGAATATACTCAAAGACTATCGTCAGGGAGCCGGGATGTGGGACGGTGCAATTCAGACCTTTGACAGGCTAGAAAATTCGATCGATACCCCGAAGCAGGAAGCGAGGAATCCAAATGTGCAGAATGTCAAAGTGGTCGGCTGGAACCTTCCAGTGAGGAAGCCGCACTAGGCTGGCCGAATACAATTTAAGGACTAAATAATGAAACAACAATGGATAGACAGCATCAAAACAATGAGTGTCGCATTTGGTCTGGCCAGTATCAGCTCATTAAGTCTTGCTGCCATTCAGGGGCTGCATTTTTCACATAAAGATTGGGAAATGGCCTGCGACAATACCGGTACCTGCCGCGCTTCTGGTTATCAGTCGGATCAGGAGATTAATCGACCAGTTTCAGTTTTATTGATGCGCGCAGCAGAAACGACCAGTGCGGTACAAGCAAAAGTCCAAATTTTACCCCTGCAAGCTGCAACATCGACAGCTCAGCTTCAGTTACAAATCGCGGGCAAGCCCTATGGTGTTATTCGTTTAGATCAGCAAGGGATAGGTCAACTGAGTCGTGCACAAACACAAGCCTTATTAAAAGCAGTTCAAGGCACGGATCCAGTGATATTTAAGAATGCACAATCACGCTGGACTTTGTCGACAGCCGGAGCCAGTGCCGTTTTGCTGAAGATGGATGAATTTCAGCGCCGCCTCTCTACGCCCTCAGCCTTGATCAAGCCTGGAAAAAAATCCAGTCAAGCGGTACTCAACGCCGCAACGATCCCGCAAATTGTGATACCCAAATATCAGTCAGGCAAGATCACTCAAGCGAAACTGAATACGGCAGCCAGTCAGCAGATGATTCGAAAACTGAAAGCCACCACCAACGAGGATCAATGTGATTTGCTGTTTAGCCAGCGTTTTCTAGATGATGACGTCATGACGATTTATCCCATTAATGCCCAAAATCAGTTGGTTCAGATTCCATGCTGGCGCGGGGCTTATAATATGGGTAGTGGCTTCTGGCTAATGGACCAAAACAAGCAACTGAAACAGCTGGTGACGACTTCGGGAGAAACCTTTAGCCAAGGCCAGATATTTTCCGGGCATAAAGTACGTGGTTTGGGCGATTGTCTGAGTCAGGACGAATGGGCCTGGAATGGCAAGAAATTTGTCAAAAGCTTCAGTAGTCTGACCGTACAATGCAAAGGCTTTGCCGGCGGTGCCTGGAATTTGCCGACCTATGTAAGCAAAGTCATTCCCCTTAAATAGTCATATCCTGCATAAAAATAAACGCTATAAAAAAGCCTGAATCATTCAGGCTTTTGAATTTAAAAAAATATCATCTTAAAAGCGTTTTGGAATTCTCTGACCATTCGGAACAGGGATGTCGGCAATTTTTAATACCCCAAACAACCAGGTTTCTGCATGCTGTACCGCCGTTTTGAGTTGATCACCCATGGCCAGACGCCCGGCGATAAAGCTGGCCAGTGAACAACCCGAACCATGATATTCACCCTCCAGACGTGGACAGCGGGTCTCATTAATCAACTTGCCCGCGATATACAGACTGTTCTGAATATAATCCGGCGTATCTTCATGACCGCCTTTAACCAGAACTGCTTGTGCACCCATATCAAATAGTTTTTGAGTGGCCAGCTGTAGGTCTTCTTCACCTGTTAAAGCACGCAGTTCAACCGTATTCGGAGTTAGAAGGGTAGCCAATGGAATTAGTTGGGTAAATGCTTTGACCAGTGTCGCCTGATTGCCCAATGAACCGCCACTATTTGCCACCAGAACCGGATCGAGTACATACAGATAGTCCGGATGTGCAGTCAAAAACTCCGCCAGTGCTGCGATATTCTCTGTGGTGCCTAACATGCCAGATTTAATACAGCGAATTGGCAGGTCATTCACCACGGCATTGGCCTGAGCCAGCAGCAGCTCTTTAGATGTCGCTTCAAAACCAAAAACCTGCTGTGAATTTTGAATGGTGAGGGCTGTGCAGGCAATTGCTGCATGTGCACCACTTTGACCAATGGCTTCAATATCTGCCTGAAGACCGGCTCCACCTGAAGGGTCTAAACCGGAAAAGCAAAGTACGGTAGGGCGCAAAATGATGTCCTTCATTCACTAAAATTACATTAGTATAGGCAAATTTGAATGAACTCTCGATATTAATTTATATCGGTGCTGATGAGAGGGGATGGGCTGTGATTAAGAATATTTTAATTGATCTGGATGGGACATTAACTGATCCTAAAGTGGGGATCACCACGTCTGCGCGTTACGGTCTGGAAAAGGTGGGTCATCCGATTAGCGATGAGATCAATATCGACTGGATTATCGGTCCTCCCTTAAAAGCCTCGCTGGCCAAACTTTTAAATATCGAGACCGATCATATTCTGGCTGAGCAGGCGTTGATGGCTTATCGCGAACGTTTTGCAGTGAAAGGCCTATATGAAAATCACGTTTTCGAGGGTGTGGCAGAAACGTTGGCAGAACTGAAACGCCGTGGTTATCGTTTGTTTGTCGCTACGGCAAAACCGACGGTTTATGCCAAACAGATTTTAGAGCATTTTGATCTGGCTCAGTATTTTACTGAAATTTATGGCAGCGAACTCAATGGTGACAGAACCAATAAAGGTGAGCTGATTCAGTATATTTTAGAACAGCAACATTTAAAGGCCGAAGGCTGCATCATGGTCGGTGACCGTGAATACGATATTTTTGGCGCACGTCATAATGGCATTGACTCGATTGCAGTGAGCTATGGCTATGGCAGTCAGCAAGAGTTAGCGCTGGCACAACCCAAATATCAAATAGACCACTTTGACCAGTTGCTCAATTATTTTAAGTGAAGATGAAACAGTCTTATGAACGGTCGTGATGGTTCTGAGGCAGAAAGCAGCTAGGTCATACTGAGCTGCTGAGATTAAAAAATCCCGCACAGTGCGGGATTTTTTAATTTGGGCTAAAAGAATTAAAGCGTCAAAAACCAGGTTGATGCCAACACCACCATAATAATGATCACCAGCAAAATTTTGATGATCGTCATCTGATGTTGGGGGGGGACTCGGTCTTTGGTCAAGGCATTTCCGGCATGGTCAAACAGGATGACATTTTGTGCCTTACTTTCATAACCCAGTTCCAGTAATGCCCGCTTTTCAAGTTCGGTTAAACCATCTTCAGGAACATCCATAATTTGCAGCAGCGCAATAGAACCAAATAGCATCTTCATGGCCGATGAGGGTAAAAGTTGCTTCAGTGTTCCTGAGGCGGCATCAAAGTCCGCAATAATGCTCCGAGGATGGGCATAAGGCACATCGGGTAGCAGGGTATGTATAATCGTGCCATCCATATTCATCAGCTGCATTTTATCTTTGTAGATTTGCACCCATACAGCATCTGGAAATTTCACTAATTGATCTTGCAGCATGGAGAAGGTCTGATTTTGTTGATATTTACTCATTAAATAAGCGATAAACAAATCCCGCATCAAGACGGGATTTGTAAGATTCAGTTATTTTGCTGGAGCACCATATTCATTATTTTGTTGCTTGGTTTCAGTTGCCCACCACCAGATCAGCACCAGAATACCAATCACGGTCAGCATCAGTAATTGCCACCAACCAGAGCGTCCTACATCATGCAAACGACGAGCGCCAACGGCCAGGCTTGGGACTAGAAGTGCCAGATTAAGCAGGCCATTGAGCAGTGGTTGAGTGCCTAAGACTTGATCAATGACCTCCGCAATAATGCCTAAAATTACACAAAACAGCATAAAGAACCAAAATTCTTTACGGCGTGCGCGGCCAGAAAAGTTTGCATAGTTGGTCAGACATTTTACAAACCAGTCAATGCTGCTGTAATTTTCCTCGGCCTGATCCAGATTGGAGTATTTACCCAGCTGACTGGAAATCTTTTCTCCCATATAAATAGAATTGCCTGAGGCCAGATACACCTCAGAGGCTTCACCTGTGCTGTTGCCAATAAAATCGACCCGATCGCCACGCGAAGGTGGACGCTCACTACGCCAGTCCGCGCCATTAAAGCTATAGCGCTGATTATCATCCCCCGAGATAAAACCGGTATTGTGTTGAATAGAAAAATCAAGGATTGAACCTTTCATGCTTGTTCTCGTCTATTAAGCTGGATTATTGTTTTAAAGTGATGCAATTTATTCGCCGAACCATTTTAGATTGATGCAGTCGCCAACATAAAGCCCGAAGCATCGGTTTTTGATGATTCATTTTTATTCAGATAACAGATTCTGGCAAAGTCTGCTAGAAATGCTGTTGATTTGTTTCATAAAGTCATCATTAGCTTTATAAAGCAATAGAATGTCAAAGAAACCATTTATGTTGGACAATATTGCATAAATTCAAAGAGCATTTTGATCCATGACTTCAATATTTAAACCACATTATTCAGCATTTTAAAATTAAAATTTCTGTATTGATTTTATAAAGATAACTCGAATCCACTGAACATAGACGATCCAGCTGACTGAATAGAATAAATAGATATGTTCCAGCCAGACCTATTTTTCTGAGTCATCATGTGATCAGGAAGCGAATATGATGCAGCATCGACTTCAACATCTGCCGATAAAAACCACCTTATCCGCTTTAATCGCCTGTATCAGCCAGACGCTATACGCACAGAATGCGGTGACAGAAGTACAAAAACTTGCGCCCATTATTGTGCAGGCGACCCGTACCGACCGGGAGCAGTTGACCACGCCTGCATCAGTGTATTATCTCAATCAAGAACAAAATCAGGGCATGAATGTGAACCTGTCGGAAACTTTAAAAGGCATTCCCGGTTTACAACTCAATAATCGGGAAAACTATGCACAAGACCTACAAATTTCGATATGTGGCTTTGGTGCGCGTTCCAGTTTTGGCGTGCGTGGGGTGCGTTTATATGTGGATGGAATTCCAGCCAGCATGCCGGATGGACAGGGGCAAAGCTCGAATATTGATTTAAATAGTCTGGATCATATCGAAGTATTGAGTGGTGCCTTTTCCTCACTGTATGGTAACTCTTCAGGCGGAACGATTTTAACCACCACGCGAGAGGGGCAAGGTGCTGACTCGATTGAGCTGGGGTATTCTGCCGGCAGTCAACATAAAGGCCAGACCAAGCTGGTTGTGCAAGGGGGTTCAGAACATGCCAATGAGCCGGGTTATATCATCAGCTCATCCTATTTTGATACTGGAGGTTTCCGGGAGCATAGCGGCGCGCATAAAGTTCTAAGCAATGCCAAGCTGACCTGGGAGCTGGATGATGGTTCTAAAATCAACTGGATCAATAACTATGTGAAAATTGCTGCCGATGACCCGGGTGGTTTAACTCGCGAACAGTGGCAGGCCAACCCGAAACAGGTCGCTGCGAATGTCCGTTTATATCATGCACGTAAAGATATCGAACAGTTGCAAACGGGTTTAACTTGGACTAAGCCGATCAATGATCAGCATGAACTCTATGGGATGGCCTATTGGGGACAGCGTGAAGTCACGCAATATCAGTCGATTCCCCGTACAGCACAAGCTGGAATCAATCATGCAGGTGGTGTAATTGACTTCGACCGGAATTTTTATGGTGCGGATCTGCGCTGGACGGGTAGGGAGATTGTTCCTGATCTTCAACTGATTGCAGGTCTCGCTGTGGATGCCATGAGTGAAGAACGCAAAGGCTATCAAAACTTTTTAGGTGATCGCTTGGGGGTTAAAGGCGAACTGCGCCGAGATGAAGACAATCGCTTGTGGAACCTTGATCCCTATCTGCAAGCCTCTTATGTATTCTTGCCAAACTGGACGCTTGATGCCGGCCTACGCTTTAGCAATGTACATTTTAAATCAGAAGATAAATTCCTTTCCAATGGCGATCACTCAGGCAAAACAGATTATCAGAAATTACTGCCTACTTCGGCCTTGAGCTGGCAAATTCGACCTGAATTAATGGCCTATGCCAGTTATGCGCAAGGTTTTGAAACGCCAACCTTTACCGAAATGTCCTATCCTGCAAATACTGCCGAAAACCGTAGCTTTAGTTTAAAGGCAGCAGAAAGTGAAACTTATGAAATTGGCTTAAAGTCCGCTAATCGCTTCGGTGACTTTACTGTAGCCGCTTTCCAGACCCAAACTGAAAATGACATTGTCTCTGCCGGTAGTGATGGTGGACGTTCAACCTTCCGTAATGCCGATAAAACCTTCAGAAAAGGGGTGGAACTTTCCTGGAACAAACAGCTGTGGCGTGACCTAACCACACAAGTCAGTTATAGCTATATTGATGCGACTTTTGATGCAGATATTCCTGCGATTGGGGCAATTGCTGCGATTGCAGAAGGGAACTATATTCCAGGGATTGCTAAAAATCAGGCATTTTTATGTCTGGGTTGGAAGCCTGATCAGGGGCTACAGGCAGGACTCGACCTTCGTTATAGCGACAAAATGTATGTGAATGATTTAAATTCTGATGCTGCTCCAAGTTATGTCGTGACTGCAGCGAATGTTGGTTATCACTGGAAAATGCAGGATTGGGCGGTGAATACTTTTGCACGTGTCGATAATGTGTTTGATACAGATTATTCAGGTTCAGTAATCGTGAATGAAAGCAATGGCCGTTTTTTTGAACCGGCAGAAGGGCGAAATTGGAGTGCGGGGTTGAGTGTGACGAAGGAGTTTTAATGCAAACAATGAAAAGAAGAGGATGAATGATCATTAAATTCAGTCGATAAAAAAACCGCCACGAATGGCGGTTTTTTTATTCATAATACTTTATATATTATGTGATATTTCCAATTACCAGCTTAACGCACCGCCAGTCTGATAGTCCGTAACACGTGTTTCGAAGAAATTCTTCTCTTTACGCAAGTCCATCATTTCTGACATCCACTGGAACGGGTTGTTCACACCAGCGAACTGTTCAGGCAAGCCTAACTGCGCCAGACGACGGTTAGCAATGAACTTCAGGTATTCTTCCATCATGCCAGCATTCATGCCAAGTACACCGCGTGGCATGGTGTCACGAGCATATTCGATTTCCAGCATCGTACCTTCAAGAATCATCTGGATGATTTCTTCCTGGAATTCAGTCGTCCATAGACCCGGATTTTCGATCTTGATCTGGTTGATCATGTCGATACCGAAGTTCAGGTGCATTGACTCATCACGCAGGATGTACTGGAATTGCTCGGCAACACCGTTCATCTTGTTGCGACGACCCATTGACAGGATCTGGCTGAAACCGCAGTAGAAGAAAATCCCTTCAAGTACACAGTAGAATGCGATCAGGTTGCGCAGCAGGATTTGATCATTTTCAGGTGTACCGGTTTTGAAAGTAGGATCACTTAAAGACTGGGTATATTTCAGACCCCACGCTGCTTTACGTGCCACTGACGGAACTTCGCGGTACATGTTGAAGACTTCGCCTTCATCCATACCGAGCGATTCGATACAATACTGGTAAGCGTGTGTATGAATCGCTTCTTCAAATGCCTGACGCAAGATGTATTGACGGCATTCAGGGTTGGTAATGTGACGGTAAATCGCCAATACCAAGTTGTTTGCAACCAGTGAATCGGCAGTCGAGAAAAAACCGAGTGAACGCATGACAATGGTACGTTCATCTTCAGTCAGGCCGTTTTCAGACTTCCAAAGTGCGATGTCATGGTTCATGTTGACTTCTTGTGGCATCCAGTGGTTGGCACAACCGTCTAGATATTTTTGCCAAGCCCATTCGTATTTGAACGGAACAAGCTGGTTCAAGTCGGCACGACAGTTGATCATCGCCTTGTCGTCAACCTGTACACGCTGTGCACCCATTTCAAGCTCTTCCAGACCTGGAGCAACATCAAGTTGTTCTAGGGAAGCAGATGCTCTTGCCAGCGAATCGGTTGGATTTGATCCTCGGTTTTGAGTGGCTCTAAGGGGTTGTGCAGTTGCCACATCCGGCGATGCGTTGCCTGCATCAGATACCATCTGTGAATTAGTCGCTTTTTGCGGCTCGACGGGCGCAGGCTGCTGTTCAGGAGCAGCCGGTTTTTGCGAATCATCTTCGAAATCGTCCCAACTTAGGATAGACATATCAATTCTCTCTACGTTGCTTTATATCTTTTATGAGACATTCAGCTTGGCTGAGATGTCTTACTATACGCTTAATTTGTGTAAGCAAAATTAAGTTTTGTCGATGAATGCTGTGAATTTATACAGCAGCACTATCCTCACTACTTATTTTGCTTACGCTGCTGGCGTAGTTTGAACCAGAAATAAGCAAGTGGTGCGTAAAAGGTAATAGCAAAGGAGATCAGCAATGCCGCAAGTCCTAACATGTAGTTATGAGTCATATGAGGCATTGAGGTTTCCTTTGTTTGTTATTTTAATCTCCCTAAATCCCTCTTTTAAAAAGAGGGACTTTCACATGTCAGATGACTGAGCTGTGATCCCCCTCCTTTTTGGAGGGGTTAGGGGAGGTCAAGCGAAGCTTATTGACAAGCTTCACAATCAGGATTGTCAATTGAACATGCCATTGGCACTGGAGCTGCTTGCGCAAAACCTTCTTCCTCTACAGAAGCCTCAGGTTTTTGTGCTTCAACGACAGGAGCTGCTGCTACAACAGGAGCCGCAACAGTTGCAGGTTTAACTGCATTCAATGCGCCAGTGTTGATTGTAGATTTCTCAGCAGAAGTCGCACCCAATGCACGTAGGTAATAAGTCGTCTTAAGACCACGTAACCAGGCCATCTTATAAGTGATGTCCAGTTTTTTACCATTTGCACCAGCGATGTAAAGGTTCAGAGACTGAGCCTGATCGATCCATTTTTGACGACGTGACGCAGCATCTACGATCCAACGTGTATCTACTTCAAATGCAGTCGCGAAGATGGCTTTAAGCTCTTCAGGAATACGGGAAATCTTCTGTACAGAGCCTTCGAAATGTTTCAGGTCGTTGACCATTACTGCATCCCAAAGGTCACGTTCTTTCAACGCACGTACCAGGTACGGGTTAATCACGGTGAACTCGCCAGACAGATTCGATTTCACATACAAGTTCTGGAAAGTAGGCTCAATCGATTGAGACACGCCACAAATGTTAGAAATCGTTGCAGTTGGCGCAATCGCCATCACGTTTGAGTTACGCATACCGTCTTTTTGAACTTTGGCACGTAAAGTGTCCCAATCCAAACGTTGAGTGCGGTCAACTTCGAACATACGTTCAGGACGTGTTTTTGCAACCAGATCCAGTGAGTCGATTGGTAAAATACCCTGATCCCACAATGAACCTTTAAATGTCTCATAGGTACCACGTTCAACAGCCAAATCACTTGAAGTTGAAATCGCGTAGTACGAAATCACTTCCATTGATTCATCAGCAAACTCAACCGCAGCATCAGAACCATACGCCAGGTTCATTTCGTATAAAGCATCCTGGAAGCCCATGATACCCATACCGACTGGACGATGTTTCAGGTTTGAATTACGTGCTTGTGGAACAGCGTAGTAGTTGATGTCAATCACGTTGTCGAGCATACGCACAGCAGTTTTTACTGTACGTGCCAGTTTTTCGCGATCCAGTACACCGCCTTGCACGTGTTGAACCAGGTTAATCGAACCTAAGTTACATACCGCGATTTCTTCTTTGCTGGTGTTCAACGTAATTTCGGTACACAGGTTAGAAGAGTGCACTACACCAACGTGTTGTTGCGGTGAACGTAAGTTACATACGTCTTTGAATGTGATCCACGGGTGACCCGTTTCAAACAACATCGACAGCATTTTGCGCCACAAATCTTTTGCACGGATTTTCTTGTGCAGCATGTTTGTTTCTTTGGCAATACCTTCGTAGTAAGCATAACGCTCAGCGAATTCTGCACCGGTCAAATCATGTAGATCTGGGGTTTCAGAAGGTGTGAACAATGTCCATTCCGCATCTTCGAATACACGTTGCATGAACAGGTCAGGAACCCAGTTCGCTGTGTTCATGTCATGGGTGCGACGACGGTCATCACCGGTGTTTTTACGAAGTTCCAGGAATTCTTCAATGTCCAGGTGCCAGGTTTCAAGATATGCACAAACTGCACCTTTACGCTTGCCACCTTGGTTGACCGCAACAGCCGTATCATTCGCGACTTTAAGGAATGGAACTACACCTTGCGACTTACCATTGGTGCCTTTGATGTAAGAGTTTAAAGCACGCACTGGTGTCCAGTCGTTACCCAAACCGCCTGCCCATTTAGACAACATGGCGTTATCACGCATTGCGCCATAAATATCATACAGGTCATCATCAATGGTGGTTAAGTAGCAGCTCGACAATTGTGGACGAAGCGTACCTGAGTTAAACAGGGTAGGCGTCGATGCCATATAGTCGAAGCTAGACAACAAGTTATAGAACTCGATGGCACGTTCTTCACGGTTTTCTTCATTGAGCGACAAGCCCATAGATACACGCATAAAGAACAATTGCGGCAATTCGAAACGTACGCCATCGGAATGGATGAAGTAGCGGTCAAATAAAGTCTGTAGACCTAGGTAGGTAAACTGGTTTGAGCGTTCTGGTTGAATCGCCGCTGCCAGTTTCGCCAGATCAAAGTTAAGCAGTTCTGGTGAAATAAGCTCAAGCTCAATCCCTTTTTTCAGGAAAGTTTCAAGTGCTTCACCTTCATGCGTATCCGTAGGCAGACCCAGGAATTTCAAACCAGTCGCCACCAGATCATCACGCAACAAACGTGCGGTCACATAGGTGTAGTTCGGCTCTTGCTCGATCCGGGTACGGGTGGCCATCATCATGGTGGTGGAGATGTCAGACTCTTTTACACCGTTGTACAGGTTTTTCACGGTCTCATCGACAATGGCTTGTACATCAATTCCTTCAAGGCCTTCTGCTGCTTTAGTAACATGCGCAGTTAAAGCACTTAAATCAAGTGGCTTAAGTTGGCCTTCAGCATCGGTAATTTGCAGGGTCGGGTGATGGTGTGCACCTAACTGTTTACGTGCTTCAGAACGTTGTTCACGGTAAATGACATAAGAGCGTGCAACTTTCTGTTCGCCCGTACGCATTAGCGCAAGTTCAACTTGGTCTTGAATTTCTTCGATATGAATCGTTCCGCCAGAAGGTAAACGACGTTTAAAGGTATTCAGTACCATTTCCGTCAGTTGCTCGATACGATCATGGATTCGGCTCGAGTCAGCGCTTTGCTGGCCTTCAACCGCCAAAAACGCTTTACCAATTGCGACAGAAATTTTTTCTGCATCAAAAGCGGCAACATCACCGGTGCGTTTAATCACCTGAAGTTGACCAGGAGTTGAAGTGATTACGCTCATGTTAGCATAGCTCCATTGTCATCTATTTTTATGTTTATGGACCGTTTGAACTGGGCAAGTTTCATGCACAGTGTTTGAGGAATAAACACAAGACCTAGTGGTTTTAAAATTAATTGAACACAAGATACGGGAAAATTTAGGGTAGATCAATATTGACATTTAGCTAAATATTTTTCTTAAGTTTTGCTTTAATCCTTGTAAAAATATCGCTATTTTTATTGATTTTTGTATAAGCCTTATCAGGCAAGGCATAGCATAACAAAGTCCCGGGAAAGTGCTTATAGATAACATTGTGGATAACTAAAAAGTGCTGAATCAAGCAGTCATATTTTGTTCATGTAATAGTTGTGTAAATCACAAATCAGATCTAAATCACTGTTTCAAGCATAGTTGCCCAAAAAATGCACGATAAAATATTACAAAATGCTATCTTGATGTATCAGTTTGGTGAACGCTATCTTGTTTACAATGTAAACGTGTGTATATTGCAAGCATATTAAAAACGTATCTATTGGATTTCAAAAGGATACGCCTATAGCGTAGATCCACCAAATAAGGGGCAATACATGAGCCAAGAAGAAAAGTTACCCAAGATTTTAATTGTTGAAGATGATGAGCGTCTTGCTCGTTTAACGCAAGAATACCTCATTCGTAATGGACTTGAGGTTGGGGTGGAGCCGGATGGTAACCGTGCCATTCGCCGGATTATCGCTGAGCAGCCAGATATGGTGGTGCTGGATGTGATGTTACCAGGAGCGGATGGTTTGACCATTTGTCGTGAAGTGCGCCCGCATTATCATCAACCGATCTTGATGTTGACTGCGCGTACTGAGGACATGGATCAGGTCTTGGGTCTGGAAATGGGTGCCGATGACTATGTCGCTAAACCGGTACAACCACGTGTATTGCTGGCACGTATTCGTGCATTACTGCGTCGTACGGACAAGGTGCCTGAAGATGAAGTGGCACAGCGTATCGAATTTGATGATCTGGTCATCGACAATGGTGGTCGTTCAGTTACTTTAAATGGTGATCTGGTTGATTTTACCAGTGCGGAATATGACCTGTTGTGGTTGCTTGCATCAAATGCTGGCCGTATTCTTTCCCGCGAAGATATTTTCGAGCGTTTACGTGGCATCGAATATGATGGTCAGGATCGTTCAATCGATGTGCGTATTTCGCGTATCCGTCCAAAAATTGGTGACGATCCAGAGAATCCGAAGCGTATTAAAACCGTGCGTAGTAAAGGTTATCTATTCGTTAAAGAAACTAATGGTATTTAAGCAAATGTACGTTGTTGCTTGAACGAGCAGGATAAACTATAGGTGTTTAAACACAGTATATTTTTGCGTATATACGCAGGACTCGTCATCCTTGTCGTGTTGGTGGCTGTGTTCGGCTATCTGTTGGTACAGATTATCAACTATCAGCGTGCGCAAGAATATCGTGAGTCTCTGACTGATGGTATGGCCTATATCATCAGTGAGGGTGTCGCGCGCCAGCCAAATCTTCAGCAAAAGATGGATTGGGTTTCCGATGCTTCTGATTTGCTGGAATTGCCAATTCACTATGTAGAAGCCAGCAAGGTGGATATCACCCGTGCTGAAGGTCGCCGTATTGCAGATCGTAAAGCCGTGGTGCGCTGGGATGCCAAAACCGGCATTGCCTATATTGTGGTGGGGCTGCGCGATGACCCGAATCATTACCTGTATATAAAGGCAGACAGTATTACCGAGCGCCAGATGAAGGCGCTGCCGGTCTTTATTCTGGACTATCTGGTCTATTATCCAGGTCAGGAAAAAGAATATCTGTCCGCTATTCAGGATCATTTTTCTTATCCGGTATCGATTGAAAACGTACAGAGCTTACCTTTAGATTCCGAGCAGATCGGGCGCTTGCGTCTTGATCACAGTATTATCCTGTATCGGGATAGTGCCTCAATCCGTGGCACCACCATTTCAATTATTTCGCCAATTCCAGGTTCGACCTCACAAGTCTTGGTGATGGGGCCGGTGCCATTGTTTAACTGGATGCCATTCCAGTTAGCGACTGGTATTACCTTATTGAGCCTGTTTGTGCTGAGTCTGGGGGTGTATGGTTTGCTGGTGCCAATGCAGCGCAAGTTGCGTGAAGTCAGCTATGCCTTAAACAAAATGAAAACCGGTAATATGTCATTGCGTCTTCCTGTAGAAGGAAGTGACGAAATGGCAACGCTGGCCTCTAGCTTTAACAATATGTCTGATCATATTCAGCGCCTGATTGAAGCCCAGCGTGAACTGATGCGTGCGGTGTCGCATGAACTTCGTACACCGGTGGCGCGGATTCGTTTTGGTGTGGAAATGATGGCAGATGAAGATGATTACGATTATCGTCTGCAACAGGTCGAACAGATTGATAAAGATATTGAAGCACTGAATACCCTGATTGACGAGATCATGACCTATGCCAAGCTAGAACAGGGCATGCCTTCGATCGAGTTTGAAAAGGTCAATCTGTTTGAAGTGCTGAATCAGGTAGCTCTGGAAACTGAAGCATTAAAAACCCAGAAAATCATTGAGCTACATTCAATGCCTGATGTGGTGGTTGAGGCAGAACGCCGTTATCTGCATCGCGTAATTCAGAATCTGGTCGGCAATGCGGTACGTTATTGCGACAATAAGGTGCTGATCAGTGGTGGTCTGGATCAGGATGGTCAGGCTTATGTCTCTGTTGAAGATGATGGCCCGGGAATTCCGGAAGTGGATCGTGCCCGGGTCTTTGAAGCCTTTGCCCGGCTGGATGACAGCCGCACCCGTGCTTCGGGTGGCTATGGTTTGGGTTTATCCATTGTCAGCCGGATTGCGTACTGGTTTGGTGGCAAGATTCATGTGGATCAAAGTCCGAGCTTGGGTGGTGCGCGCTTTATCATGAGCTGGCCTGCACAGCGTTATGTAAAGAAGAGCAAGCGCAAGTTGGCAGAAAAGACTGAGGAAATCAGTGATCATTCAGCTTGATGTTATATAAATGCTTTTGAGTTATAAAAAAACGATGCCTGAGCATCGTTTTTTTATTGGGGAAGAATTTTATTCCTGAATGGTGGCATCCGGCTCAATCAATGGTTTGCCTTCTTTTAGGCCATGCAGGGCTTCAGGATTGAAGTCGATCATTAGCTTGGTATTTTTTCCATCAATGCTATAGCGCTGGATCAGCCTCTGATCACCAGATAAAGTTTCTACTTTGTATTCATCGGCAATATTCATGATGCCATCCAGATTAATGCTGGAAGAGGCATGATCCTCTTGAAACAGTGCATGGATATCGCGCAAGTCAAAAGCGACCTGACTTATATTGGGGTGTTTCTGGACATAATCTTGGATATGTCGCACCAGTAACTGGGCAAATAAAAAATAATTCGGCTTATGCGAGAAGCGTAGAGACATGCAAGGACTCCTTATTGTTACTTTATTAATGTCATTATGTGGCTTAGAAATACAAATAACATATTCTGAATCAGTCTGTTGGGTGTGTTGCAAAAAGATACAATTGCTTGCCTTGAGTGAGGTTGGGCTTAAAGTGCTTTAATCCAAGTTAAAATGTGAAAATCATGTTAAATATCAAATTAAATCAAAAGCTTTATCCGCTGAAAGTTATGGATAGAATAAGTTTTTGTCTGATTTTTCTTTGCTTTGGTCGTGAAAGGGGCTATATCTAAGCCAGAGGCCAAACAAGAATGATCTGAAATGGATTTATTTTTCAGGAATACTGTTTATAGAAAAATTAATAGAAAATTAAAACTTAATCCAATAAAACGATTAAATCGGATGTTGAGAGATCAAACGCAAATTAAATGCTGAAATGCCTAAAAAATCATCCCAAAGACTAAGGCTTATAAACTAGCAAGTGAAATCCAAAATCAGGTACAATTGGCGGGATTAATTTTGTGTTTGGTGTATTTGAAGGCCAATACATACATTCTTTGTTAACAAATAGGCCTGCCAGGAGTTATCCCCGCATGAGTGCTATTACTCCATACGAATGGGCAATTATTGCCTTCGTGATCGGCGTTACATTTTTATGCGTCTTTATGCTGACCGTCCCATTACTCCTCGGGGGTAAATCATGGGGCCGTGCCAAGCAGGAGCAGTTTGAGTCAGGTGTTGTTGGTGCAGGTGGGGCTCGTATCCGCTTGTCTGCAAAGTTCTATTTAGTTGCAATTTTCTTCGTGGTGTTTGATTTAGAAGCACTTTATCTATATGCATGGGCGGTTTCTGTTCGTGAAGTAGGTTGGATTGGTTTTGCAACTGCAGCTATCTTTATTTTAGTTTTACTTGTTGGTTTGGTTTACGAATTATCCACAGGCGCACTCAACTGGGCACCTTCAGACAAACGTAAAGCCGCAGGAATTAAAGCTAAGATTGGTTCGCCAAATATGGATCTAGCAGAAATTACGCGCTTTAACTCAATTGAAGAATTGGTAATCGACCCTACAGGTCAAATCCCAGCTCAATCCTCTGGTCGTGTGAAAAGCTCACCGGCTAAATCATCTGATAAGGAGTAAGACGGGATGAAATATACATTAACCCGTGCGAATCCGGATGCTGATCAATATCCACTTCAAGAGCGTATCCTTGTAGAAGATCCGTTACTTGAAGAAGAAGTGAATAAAAATGTATTCATGACTCGTTTAGAGGATGTGGTACATACAGCAGTCAACTGGGGTCGTAAAAACTCAGTTTGGCCGTTTAACTTTGGTACATCATGCTGCTATGTAGAGTATGCGACGACCTTAACCGGTGTGCATGACTTGTCACGTTTTGGTGCCGAGGTGATTCGTGCTTCACCGCGTCAGGCGGATTTAATGATTGTGGCGGGTACCTGCTTTGTGAAAATGGCGCCTGTCATTCAACGTTTGTATGAACAGATGCTTGAACCGAAATGGGTCATTTCAATGGGTGCATGTGCCAACTCAGGTGGGATGTACGACATTTATTCAGTGGTACAAGGTGTGGATAAAATCATCCCGGTCGATGTTTATGTTCCCGGCTGCCCACCACGTCCTGAAGCTTTGATTCAGGCATTAATGCTGTTGCAAGACCAGATTCAACTCGAGCGTCGTCCGCTTTCTGCGGTGATCGGTGATGATCTTAAGCCAGTGTATAAGCCAAAGATGATGCCGGAACGTGACCGTAAGAAAGATCAGCGTGTTGCTGTGAAGAACTTGCGCTCTATGGATGAAATTAAATAATTTAAACGACTGGTCTTTTTTGCTGCACCCGCTATGGGTGTAATTGTCGTTTAGGTTGACTGAATTTGTATTAAATAGGAAGCCAAGCCAATGGCTGAAACTGACATTGCTATGCCAGAATCAACACCAGTTGATTCACGCCCAGCATTTGCCATCATTGAAGAACTCAAAACCAAATTTGGTGAGAACTTCTATGTGCAAACGACTTTCGAGGATTTCCCGACAGTCTGGGTTGAGCGCGCACGTGTACAAGAAGTTTTAATGTTCTTGCGTACAGTATCACGTCCTTACGTGATGTTGTTCGACTTGTCTGCGGTAGATGAGCGTCTGCGTACGCACCGCGACGGTTTACCTGCGTCTGACTTCACAGTGTTCTACCACTTGTTGTCGCTCGAGCGTAATACTGACATTCGTATTAAGGTTGCCTTAGCTGAAAGTGATCTGAATCTTCCGACGGCAACCAACATCTGGCCAAATGCCAACTGGTACGAACGTGAAGCTTACGATATGTTTGGGATCAATTTCGAAGGGCATCCAATGCTCCGTCGTATCTTGTTGCCAACCTATTGGGAAGGTCATCCGCTACGTAAAGAATATTCTGCACGTGCGACTGAATATACCCCGTATTTGCAAGACAAGGCCAAGCAGGACTACGAACAGGAACATCTGCGTTTCGTGCCTGAAGATTGGGGTATGAAGCGCGGTAATGCCGATGAAGACTTCATGTTCCTGAACTTGGGGCCTAACCATCCATCTGCGCACGGTGCATTCCGTGTGATTTTGCAGTTGGACGGCGAAGAAGTGAAAGACTGTGTGCCTGATATCGGTTATCACCACCGTGGTGTGGAAAAGATGGCTGAACGTCAAACCTGGCATTCATTCATTCCGTATACAGACCGTGTCGATTACTTGGGTGGTTGTGCACAAAACATGCCTTATGTGATGGGCGTGGAGCAAATGGCGGGCATTACTGTACCGGACCGTGCGCAATGTATCCGTGTGATGATGTCGGAATTGTTCCGTATCAATAACCACTTGTTGTTTATTGGTACTGCAATTCAGGATGCCGGCGGTATGACCCCAGTATTCTATATGTTCGCTGACCGTCAAAAGATTTATGACGCGATTGAAGCGATCACGGGTTACCGTATGCACCCAGCTTGGTTCCGTATTGGCGGTACTGCGCACGACCTTCCAAACAACTGGCAGCACCTCATTCGCGAAATCCTCGACTGGATGCCGAAGCGTATGAATGAATACTACACAGCTGCATTACGCAACTCTGTATTCATGGGTCGTACACAAGGTGTAGCGCAATATGACGCTAAATCTGCATTGGCTTGGGGTGTAACCGGTACTGGTCTTCGTGCAACAGGTATTGACTTTGACGTTCGTAAATATCGTCCGTATAGCGGCTACGAAAATTACGATTTCGAGGTTCCTTTAGAGTACGAAGGCGATGCTTATGCACGTGTCATGGTTCACTTCCGTGAAATCGAAGAATCACTGAAAATCGTCAAGCAATGTCTAGACAACATGCCGTCTGGTGCGTACAAAGCAGACCATCCACTGGCTGTTCCACCACCAAAAGACAAGACATTACAAGATATTGAAACCTTGATTACGCACTTCTTAAGCGTATCTTGGGGTCCTGTAATGCCGGCAGGTGAAGCATCTGTGATGGCGGAAGTGGTGAAAGGTGCGTCGAACTACTACTTGACTTCAGACAAGTCAACCATGAGTTACCGTACCCGTATTCGTACACCAACCTTCACGCATTTACAGCAAATGCCTTCTGTGATTAACGGCAGCCTCATGTCTGACTTAATCATTTATTTAGCGACCATTGACGTCGTAATGGCTGACGTGGATCGCTAAGGGGTAAACGCATTATGATGATTTTGACTGATAAAAAGCCACGTGTGAACGTTGAAGGAATTTTGACTGCGGACGAAATTCACGATATCGAACATCACATGGGGCACTATCCATACCCACGTGCGGCATGTCTGGACGCGCTAAAGTGTGTACAACGCCGTAATGGCTGGGTAGATGATGCGCAAATGAATGCCATCGCGCAAATGCTGAGCATGAGCGTTGCAGATCTGGAAGGTGTGGCAACCTTCTATAACCGTATTTACCGTCAGCCGGTCGGTCGTCACGTAATTTTGTTATGTGATTCGATTGCGTGCTTCTTGATGGGTGCGGAAACTTTGGCAGAAGCATTCCAGCGCGAATTAGGCATTCAGTTTGGTCAAACGACTGCAGATGGTCGTTTTACCTTGCTGCCAATTTGCTGCCTGGGCAACTGTGACAAAGGTCCAACCTTAATGATTGATGAAGACACGCACGGTCTGGTTGAAGTGACTTCGGTGAAACAGCTGTTGGAGAAGTATGTATGAATACTGAACCAAAACCAATTTATGGCGACGGTAACCCGGAAACGCATCCACTCACATGGCGTTTAAGCAAACAAGCGAACGTACGTAATGCAGATGATTACGAAGCGCTCGAAGGTTATGCAGGCTTTAAAAAAGCCCTGTCGATGTCGCCTAAAGATGTATTGGACGTGGTGAAGGCAGCGACTGTTAAAGGTCGTGGTGGTGCAGGCTTCCCGGCAGGCATCAAATGGTCACTGATGGCGCCAAATGACAATTCAGGT
The DNA here is from genome assembly GCF_013417355.1 of Acinetobacter sp. YH12255. NCBI lineage: Bacteria > Pseudomonadati > Pseudomonadota > Gammaproteobacteria > Moraxellales > Moraxellaceae > Acinetobacter > Acinetobacter sp. YH12255. The sequence continues at coordinate 28,835 of NZ_VPEC01000021.1, read as the reverse complement.
CCACGTTACCTGATTTGTAATGCCGATGAGATGGAACCAGGTACCTTCAAAGACCGTTTGTTGATGGAAGATCTTCCACATCAACTGATCGAAGGGATGCTGATCGCGGGTTATACGCTTGAAGCAACCCATGGTTATATCTTTATCCGTGGCGAGTACATCGAAGCGGCTCAGTACTTAAATGAAGCGCTTGAGCAAGTTCGTGCCAAAGGTTACTTAGGGGATAACATTCTGGGTACTGGCTGGAACTTCGAGTTACACGTGCATACCGGTGCAGGTCGTTATATCTGTGGTGAAGAAACTGCATTGATTAACTCGCTTGAAGGCCGTCGTGCCAACCCGCGTACCAAACCGCCATTCCCGCAAGTTGCAGGTGCTTGGGGTCGTCCTACGATTGTTAACAACGTAGAGACCTACAACAACTTACCCGCCATCATGCTGCGTGGCCCTGAATGGTATATCGGCTTGTCTGCGGGCAAATCGAAAGATCCAGGTACCAAAATCTATGGTGCATCAGGTAAAGTGAAATTCCCGGGTCTATGGGAATTGCCTTTTGGTACGACTGCGCGTGAAGTGATTGAAGATCACGCGGGTGGTATGCGCGATGGTTTAACGCTGAAAGCATGGTTACCGGGTGGTGCATCAACGGACTTCCTGGCGGCCGAGCATATCGATCTTCCGATGGATGCGGAAAGCATCATGAAAGCAGGTTCTCGTTTGGGAACATGTCTGCTCATGGTGGTTGATGAAACCCAATGTATGGTTTCAGCAACACGTAACCTAGAAGAATTCTTTGCACGCGAATCATGTGGTTTCTGTACCCCTTGCCGTGATGGCTTGCCTTGGGCAGTGAAAGCGTTAAAAGCGCTGGAAAATGGCACAGGTAAACAGGAAGATATCGATCACTTACAAGAGTTAACGCGTAAGCTTTGGATCGGTAAAACTTTCTGTGCCCACGCACCGGGTGCAATGGAACCGCTCATGGGCGCACTCAAACATTTCCGTGGCGAATTTGAAGCGAAGGTGGTGAATGCCGCTGCTCAAGTTAGCTCCGTAGAACAAGCTTAAGGAATTCGACTATGGCTACAATTCATGTCGATGGCAAATCGTATGAAGTCAACGGCTCGGAAAACTTGCTACAAGCATGTTTGAGTCTTGGCATTGATATCCCATACTTTTGTTGGCATCCGTCCTTAGGTTCTGTCGGTTCTTGCCGTCAATGTGCCGTGACTCAATACGCGAATCCGGAAGATACCCGTGGTCGTTTGGTCATGTCATGTATGACGCCTGCATCTGACAATACCTACATCTCGATTGAAGACAAAGAAGCAAAAGATTTCCGTGCTTCGATTGTTGAATTCTTGATGACCAACCACCCGCACGACTGTCCGGTCTGTGAAGAGGGTGGTCACTGTCATTTACAAGATATGACCGTAATGACGCAGCATGACCGTCGTCGCTACCGTTTCACCAAACGTACCCATTACAACCAAGAGCTTGGCTCATTCATTTCTCACGAAATGAACCGTTGTATCGCCTGTTACCGTTGTGTGCGTTATTACAAAGACTATGCAGGTGGTACGGACTTCGGCGTGTATGCCAACGCATCACGTGTGTATTTCGGTCGTCCAGAATCAGGCACTTTAGAATCTGAATTCTCGGGTAACCTGACTGAAGTTTGTCCAACAGGTGTATTTACCGATAAAACTCATTCGGCACGTTATAACCGTAAATGGGACATGCAATATGCGCCAAGCGTATGCCAAGGCTGTTCTTCAGGTTGTAACATTTCTCCGGGTGAGCGTTATGGTGAACTTCGCCGTGTCGAAAACCGTTTCAATGGTGAAGTTAACCAATACTTCCTATGCGATAAAGGCCGTTTCGGTACAGGTTATGTGAACCGCGAAGACCGTCCGCGTCAGCCACAATTCCGTAAAGGTGCGACTGTAGAAACTGTTTCAGTAGATGCAGCACTTGATACGGTCATTGCAAATATCCAGGACAAAAAAGTTTTGGGGATTGGTTCACCGCGTGCATCACTTGAATCAAACTTCGCGCTGCGTGAGTTGGTGGGTCAAGAGAACTTCTCAACAGGTTTATCTCAAAAAGAGCAAAATCTGGTTGAACTTGCAGCTTCAATCATGCAAACCGAGGGTGTTTACAACCCGAATATGCGTGAAATTGAAAGCTATGATGCAGTTCTGATCTTAGGTGAAGATTTAACCCAAACTGCGCCTCGTATGGCTTTATCTGTTCGCCAAGCTGCGAAAAATAAAGGCAAAGAGATGGCAGCGGAACGTCGTACCCAGGAATGGCTGGCTGAGCCGGTACAACGTATTGCTCAAGATGCGAAATCTCCGATTTACATCCTGGCTGCGACACAAACCCGTTTGTCTGACGTAGCGGAAGGCGAAGTGGTTGCTTCTCCAAACGACATCGCGCGTTTAGGTTTTGCTGTTGCTGCGGGCGTGAAGGGTGAAGCAATTCTCGGTTTAGATGACGATGCGAAAGCATTTGCACAAACGATTGCCGACACCTTAAAAGCTGCGAAGAAACCACTGATCATCTCTGGTACAAGCCTACAAGACGCAACCATCATGGAAGCTGCTGCACAAGTTGCACAAAATCTGGGTAATGCAGGCTTGACCTTGACAGTTCCTGAAGTGAACTCGATGGGTATGGCAATCTTCGGTGGTCAAAGCTTAGAGCAAGCCTTTGCACAAGATTATGATGCAGTGATCGTGGTTGAAAACGATCTGTATCGTCGTCTACCTGCTGCACAAGTGGATGCTGCACTTTCAGGCAAAGACGTGATTGTTTTAGATCACTCTGAAACTGAAACAGTGAAAAAAGCCGACATCGTGCTTTCTGCTGCAAGCTTTGCTGAAGGTGATGGTACGGTGGTATCGCAAGAAGGCCGTGCACAACGTTTCTACCAAGTGTATGACCCGAGCTACTACAATCCTGAATTGGCAATCAAAGAATCTTGGCGCTGGTTACACGCTCTGGAAACAGGCGTGAAAGGCAAAGCGATTTCTTGGACGTTGCTGGATGATGTGATCGAGTCAGTTGCGAAAAACGTACCTGCACTTGAAGGCATTCTGGATGTTGCGCCTGATGCGGGCTTCCGTGTCCATGGTCTTAAAGTAGCACGTGAACCACGTCGTTACTCAGGTCGTACTTCGATGCGCGCGCCATTGTCTGTCCATGAGCCAAAACAGCCAGTGGACAAAGACTCTGCATTAACCTTCTCGATGGAAGGTTATGTCGGAACTCAAACACCTTCAGCACTGGTACCATTTGCATGGTCTGCCGGCTGGAACTCGCCGCAAGCCTGGAACAAATTCCAGGACAATGTCGGCGGTCATTTGAAAGGTGGTGATTCAGGCGTTCGTTTATTCGACCGTTTGGCAAAACTTCCGGCACGTACCTTTGTTGCACCGGCACCTGTTTTGGTTAATGCTGAAAGCTTCCGCCTAGTTCCAATGCACCATATCTTTGGTTCAGGTGAATTCACCGTAAAAACACCGGCAATGGAAACACGTATTCCTGAAGCGGTATTTGCGGTCGGTGAACAGGATGCAGCCCGCTTGAATGTTCAAGATGGTCAAACAATGACAGTAAAAGCAGGCGAGACCTCTATTGTTCTGCCTGTACAAGTCATTGAATACTTACCGACAGGTTATATTGGCTACCCAATCGGTCTTGCACCGACGGTATCTCTGGCAGAGCCTGTTTCAGTCGCGGTTGGAGTGTAATTCATGGAACAAGAATTAATCCGTCAAACGCCGTTGTGGGCTGAAAACTGGCCAATCGCCTATTCAGTCATTCAAGCGATCGTGATCTTACTGGTTGTGGTATTGATCGCTGCGTTGATGTCTTTTATTGAACGCCGTTTACTCGGCTTGTGGCAAGACCGTTACGGTCCGAACCGTGTCGGTCCGGGCGGTATGTTCCAGATTGTTGCCGACATGCTGAAAATCATGTTCAAGGAAGACTGGACACCAAAATTTGCTGACAAACTGACTTTTCGTATGGCGCCAGCAGTTGCGATGGCAACTGCGGTGCTGTCGTTCATGGTTATTCCTGTTTCACCTTATCTAGGTGTGGCAGACATGAGCATCGGCCTGTTGTTCTTTATGGCAATGGCAGGTATTGCAGTCTATGCAGTACTGTTCGGTGGCTGGTCATCCAACAACAAATACGCCTTACTCGGTGGTTTACGTTCTGCGGCTCAGACCATTTCTTATGAAGTGTTCCTGGGGATCTCGCTGATGGGTGTGGTGGCAATTGCCGGCTCATTCAACATGCGTGAAATCGTTGAAGCACAACGTGATGTCTGGTTCGTGGTGCCTCAGTTCCTTGGCTTCCTGATCTTCGTGGTTGCGGGTGTTGCGGTGACGCATCGTCATCCATTTGACCAACCAGAAGCAGAACAAGAACTGGCTGAAGGTTACCATGTCGAATACGGCGGCATGAAGTGGGGGATGTTCTTCGTTGCGGAATACGTCAACGTAGTACTAATCTCTGCTTTAATCGTGACGTTATTCTTCGGTGGCTGGCTCGCGCCATTCAACCTTGAAATTCCGTTCCTTCCAGCAGCATTCTGGTTCATTATCAAAACAGCATTCTTTGTAATGATGTTCGTGTTGGCACGTGGTTCATTAATGCGTCCACGTTATGACCAGGTAATGAATTTTGGTTGGAAAATTTGCTTGCCATTAGCTCTAGTCAACCTGTTGGTGACTGGTGCCGTGATCTTGTGGTAAGGGCAGGGAGAACAAAATGTTTAAATTTCTAGCTGGATTTGGATCGATTGTTCGTTCGCTTTGGATGGTGTTTAGCCATGTAACGCGTAAACGTGACACGATTTTATATCCAGAAGTGCCGGCCGAAGAAATCGTGCCACCACGTTTCCGTGGTCGTATTGTATTAACGCGTGACCCTGATGGCGAAGAGCGTTGTGTCGCATGTAACCTGTGTGCGGTTGCCTGTCCGGTAGGCTGTATCTCATTACAAAAAGCAGAACGTGAAGATGGTCGCTGGTATCCGGAGTTTTTCCGTATCAACTTCTCACGTTGTATTTTCTGCGGTATGTGTGAAGAAGCCTGTCCAACCACAGCCATTCAAATGACCCCGGATTTCGAACTCGGTGAATATGTTCGTCAAGACCTGGTCTATGAAAAAGAACACTTGCTGATTTCAGGTCCTGGTAAATATCCTGACTATAACTTCTACCGTGTCACCGGTATGGCAGTTGCAGGCAAGGACAAAGGTCAAGCACAGCGTGAAAGTGCACCTGTTGATGTACGGAGTCTATTACCATGATGTGGCCATTTTATTTAATGGCCCTTGTGGCCATTGTCTCTACGGTTCGCGTGGTGACTAACGCGAATCCGGTACATGCTTTATTAAGCCTGATTGTATCCTTGCTTGCTGTTGCAGGCATGTTCATGATCGTTGGTGCGCCGTTCGCGGCTGCCCTCGAAATTATTGTCTATGCTGGCGCGATCATGGTGTTGTTCGTGTTCGTGGTGATGATGCTGAATCTGGGTGAACAAACCGTTGAACAAGAACGTAAATGGTTAACTTCATCGGCGTGGGCTTATCCGGCGCTGATGAGCTTCCTGATCGGTCTGGTACTGGTATGGGTATTAAACTCTGATTACGCACAGCCTTCACTGGTAATGGGTGTGGAAATGGTGGGCCCGAAAGCCGTGGGTCAAGCACTCTTTACGCAGTACTTGTTGTTGGTTGAAGTTGCCGCGATGTTATTGCTTGCTGCATTAGTAGCTGCATTCCATTTGGGTAAACGTGAGCCAGATGCAGAAGAGGAAAAAGAATAATGGGCAACATCCCTTTAGAGCATGGTTTGATCGTTGCATCTATTCTCTTTGCACTGGGTTTTTACGGTGTAATGGTGCGACGCAACCTACTATTTATTTTAATGAGCCTTGAAATCATGATGAACGCTGCTGCTTTGGCGTTCGTCCTGGCGGGCAGTGCATGGGCACAGCCAGATGGTCAGATCATGTTCATCCTGATCCTGACGCTTGCTGCGGCAGAGGCTTGTATTGGTCTTGCGATCGTCCTTCAGTTCTATCATCGCTTCCATCACCTGGATGTGGATGCTGCTAGTGAGATGCGCGGATGAGTTATTTATATCTAACAATTTTATTTCCGCTCATTGGTTTTGTCCTGTTAGCGGCGGGGCGCAACAAGCTTCCTGAAAATGTTGCAGCGATAATTGGTGTCGGTGCAGTTGGTTTATCGGCACTGTTTGCTCTGATTGCAGGTCTGGACTTTGTTAACAATGGTAAAGAACTCTATGTTCAGCACCTGTGGACCTGGTTCAATGTCGGTGGTTTTGCACCGGGCATCAGCTTGCAACTCGACGGTTTGTCTTTACTAATGCTGGGCATGGTGACAGGTGTGGGTTTCTTAATTCACATCTTTGCTTCATGGTACATGCGCGGTGAAGAAGACTTTGCACGTTTCTTCTCTTACTTCAACCTGTTCGTTGCAAGCATGTTGCTTCTCGTGCTTGGCGATAACTTGGCGTTATTGTTCTTAGGTTGGGAAGGTGTAGGTCTGTGTTCATACCTGCTGATTGGTTATTACTACCAGAACCCTGCAAATGGTCTGGCGGCAATCAAGGCGTTTACTGTTACCCGTATCGGTGACGTATTCCTGCTGATTGCCATGTTCCTGATCTTCCAGCAATTCGGTACTTTGAACATTCAGTACATCGTTGAAAATGCAGCGACTGTAATGACGCAAAGTTCTTCGCTGACCATCTGGACAGCATTGTTATTGTTCTTGGGTGCGGCAGGTAAATCTGCACAGATCCCATTACAAACATGGTTGGCCGATGCAATGGCAGGTCCAACACCTGTTTCTGCATTGATCCATGCTGCAACCATGGTAACGGCGGGTGTTTACCTGTGCTGCCGTCTGTTTGCAGTCTTTAAACTTGCGCCAGAAGTGATGGTGTTTATTTCGATCACAGGTGCGGTGACCTTGCTTGTAGCTGGTTTTGCTGCATTGGTTCAGACCGACATCAAACGTATTCTGGCTTACTCAACCATGAGTCAGCTCGGTTATATGTTTATGGCAGTAGGTGCTGAAGCATACCAGGCGGGTCTATTCCACATGCTGACTCACGCATTCTTCAAGGCACTCTTGTTCTTGTCGTCTGGTGCGGTGATTCTGGCTTACCATCACGAACAAAACATCTTCAAGATGGGCGGTTTGTTCTACAAGAACAAATTCCTGTTTGCATGTTTCGCGATTGGTGGCGGTGCCTTGGCAGCAATTCCATTCCTGACCATTGGTTTCTTCTCAAAAGACGCAATTCTTGCTGCAGTCTGGACGCAAAGTCATATTGCTGGTTTACCAGTGTATAACACGCTGTACTGGGTCGGTGTTGCAGGTGCTTTCTTAACCTCGATTTATACATTCCGTCTAATCTGGGTGGTATTCTTCGGCAAAGAAAACACGCCTTATCATGAAATCAAAGGTGCAACTTACTGGGCGCCACTGGCGATTCTTGCTGTCCTTTCGACAGGTCTGGCAATCGTACTGAAAGCACCCGTGATGAGCATTCTAGATGCAGCCCAAATTCCAGCCTTCATTATTCCTGAAGCGCTTGAAGCAGGTGCACATGGTGCTGAATACATCGCCATTGCTGTTGCATTGACGGGTCTTGTGGTCGGTGTGGTGCTGTTCGCTTTTGCTTACAATGCAGTCAAACGTTTTGCTGCCACTTCTGTAGGTGCGGGTCTGGTTAATATCTGCCGTAATGCATTAGGTTTCGACAAGCTTTATGACCTGATTTTCGTCAAGCCATATTTGCTGTTCGCTAAATTGTTCGGTCGTGATCCAATTGATGGCTTATGGCTAGTACTTCCTGCACTGGTCAAAAGTGGTCACAGCTTTACAAGTTCACGTCAAACCGGTTCACTGCGTGAATATGCATCTAGTATGGGGCTCGGTGTCGTTGTCCTACTGATGATCTTGATCGTGATTCAGGTCGTGGGGAAATAAAATGGAAGCTCCAAACAATATTATTTTGCCGGCTCTGATCCTCATTCCGTTCATTGCAGGTTTCATATGCTGGTTGGTCGATAAACTCGACCAACACTTGCCGCGTTATATCGCGCTAATCGGTATGCTGGTGACTTTGGTTCTGACCATCGTCCTTTGGCAAACTGGTACCTATAACTATGAATTAGGCGCTGCGACACCTTCGTGGGCTGCCGAATTCAAACTGCCTTGGATTCAGACCCTTGGCATTAACATTCACTTAGCCGTGGATGGTTTATCACTTCTTATGGTTGGTTTGACTGCACTCCTGGGGGTGCTGGCAGTCGGCTGTTCATGGGGTGAGATTCAAAAGAACGTTGGTTTCTTCCACTTGAACCTTTTATGGTCTTTGGGTGGTGTGATCGGTGTATTCCTGGCGATTGACCTGTTCCTGTTCTTCTTCTTCTGGGAGATGATGCTGGTGCCGATCTACTTCCTGATTGCCCTTTGGGGTCATAAAGGGGCAGAGGGCAAGTCACGTGTTTATGCAGCAAACAAGTTCTTCATTTACACGCAGGTTGCCGGTTTGGTGATGCTGATTGGTATCCTGGGTCTGGTGACTGTAGGCTATACCATGACTGGCGAAATCCGTTTCGACTACAACTATTTATTAGGTGTGGCGAATACGCTTGACGCTCAGGTTCCAGCGCTTGCTTATGCATTCATGATCTGTTTATTCATCGGTTTTGCGGTAAAACTTCCAGTTTTCCCATTACACGGCTGGTTACCAGATGCGCATGCGCAAGCACCAACAGCGGGTTCTGTTGACCTTGCAGGTATCTTGATTAAAACTGCGGCGTACGGTTTATTGCGTTTCGTGATTCCGTTCTTCCCGGCAGCTTCGGCTCAGTTTGCAGATATCGCGATCATTCTGGGTTTAATCGGTATCTTCTACGGTGCTTGGTGTGCTTTCCAGCAAACCGACATGAAACGCTTACTGGCGTATACATCTATTTCCCACATGGGCTTTGTTTTACTTGCGATTTACGCAGGTAACATCCTGACCTTCCAGGGTCTGATGATCATGATGTTGGCACATGGTATTTCCTCTGCTGCACTGTTCATTATGTGTGGTCAGGTATATGAGCGTGTGCATACGCGTGACATGCGTTTGATGGGGGGGATGCGTGGTCAGTTCCCGTATCTTGCATTCTTCCTGATGTTCTTTGTTGCGGCGCTTGTCGGTATTCCAGGTCTGGGTAACTTCATTGGTGAGTTCCTGATCTTGATGGGTGCTTATGCACAATTCCCGGCGTTCACTATTCTTGCGGCAATCAGTCTGGTCTTTGCAGGTCTGTATGGTCTGATCCTGATTCACAAAGCCCTGTTTGGTGTGCCAAACGAAGCGCAAAAACAGCACTATACACATCCGTTAAAAGATCTGAATGTACGTGAAATCGCGTTATTGTTGATCTGTGCGTTTGGTCTACTTTGGCTTGGTCTATACCCACAAAGCTTCCTTGATGTGTCTAACTCAAGCATGGCGTGGTTAGCGAATAGCTACATTCCAGTTCAAGAAGTGGTTGAAGTTGCTGATCAGGTAACGACTCAACTTGAAAATGTGGAGATCCAATAAGCCATGAACTTCACAATGTCTTTTTCTGAGCTTATGCCGCTCGCACCTGTGATGATCGTGTCGTTAACTGCGATCGTCGTGATGTTGCTGACGGCAATCAAGCGTAACCATAATCTTGTTGCGACGACGACTGTTGTTGGTCTGAACTTAGCGGCGTTCTATATCATTTTCGTTCTGTTGGCAGGCACATTTGCACCTGCCAATGTGATGAATCTGTTCATCGTAGATCCATTTACGATGTTGTACCAGTTTGTGATTCTGATTGCTGCACTTGCCTGTAGTACCTTGTCACACGCGTATATCGAAACTTATAAAGATAACCGTGAAGAGCTGTATATCTTGATGTTGATATCCGTCGCGGGTGCAATGTTAATGGTGGCAAGCTCGCACTATGCATCATTCTTTATTAGCCTTGAGTTGATGTCGATTCCTGTATACGGCCTGTTGGCATATACACATCAACGTTCTCAATCGCTTGAAGCAGGTGTGAAATATCTGGTGCTTTCAGCAACTGCGTCTGCAATGCTGCTGATGGGTATGGCATATATTTATGCCTATACCGGTACTTTAAGTTTCGTTGCTGAACCGGGCAAACTGTTTACTGTATTCAGTCAGCCAGCTGTGATAATTGGTCTGGCCTTAATTGTATTTGCTGTGGCATTTAAATTATCGCTGGCACCATTCCACAAATGGACACCAGACGTCTACGCAGGTGCACCAGCACCAATCGCGACTTTCCTTGCGACTGTGGCAAAAGTGGCGATGATTGGTCTGTTTGTTCGTTATGTTTTGTCTTCAGGTTTAATCCTGGCAGACAGCTTCGTAACGATCATTTCGATTATTGCAGTATTGTCGATTCTTGCAGGTAACTTGCTGGCTGTTCGCCAAGTGAACCTGAAACGTATTCTGGCATACTCTTCAATTGCGCACTTTGGTTATTTGCTGGTTGCCATCGTCAGTTCACGTAATACCGATTTCTTACAGGTTCAAGGTTTCGCGACTTTTGAAAGTGTAAACGTGTATGTGATTACTTATGTATTAACCACGATTGGTGCTTTCGGTGTTGTGACGCTGATGTCGAGTCCGTATAACAATACGGATGAAGCGGGTAGTCTGGCTGAATACCGTGGTCTGTTCTGGCGTCGTCCAGTTCTGACTGCTGTATTAACCGTAATGATGCTGTCTCTTGCTGGTATTCCTTTAACTGCCGGCTTTATCGGTAAGTTCCTGGTAATTAAAACCGCAGTTGCAGGCGAAGCCTGGTTCCTGACTGCAATGGTTATTCTGGGTTCAGGTATTGGTTTGTATTACTACCTGCGCGTGATGGTCGTGCTGTACATGACACCACCTGAAACACCACGTCTAGATGCGGTGAATCATTGGGGTCAAAAAGTCGGTGGTATCATGGTATTACTTGCTGCACTTGCGGTACTTGTGATTGGTGTTTATCCAGATCCAGTGATTGCGATTTCTAAATATGCGTTCTTCGCAATATCACCTGAATTACAGCAATTCATTTTCACTTTGGTTCAAAGTGGTTTTAACTAATATCTGTGAAGATTGACGTTATTACAAAAAAGCCTCCATGATTGGGGGCTTTTTTATTTATACAAATCTATAAAAGCCTTTATAATAGCGGAAATTTATCTTTAACCTTTTAGGTGTTCTCCTGTGGCAATCCATGAAATCCGTCATCCGCTCATCCGACATAAGCTCGGTTTACTCCGTCGTGCAGATATCAGTACCAAAAACTTCCGCGAGTTAGCTCAAGAAGTGACCATGCTTCTGACTTATGAAGCGACTAAAGACCTGCCAATGGTTGAACATGATATTGATGGCTGGAATGGTGCTGTCACAGTTGACCGTATTGCCGGTAAAAAAATCACGGTTGTGCCGATTCTACGTGCCGGTATTGGCATGCTGGATGGTTTCTTAAATCTGATTCCAAGTGCAAAAGTATCTGTACTCGGTTTAGAGCGTGATGAAGAAACCCTGGAAGCCCGTACTTATTATAAAAAACTGGTTCCAGACGTACAAAACCGTATCGCGATGATCATTGATCCGATGTTGGCGACAGGTTCTTCTCTTGTAGCTGCAATTGATGTACTCAAAGCCAGTGGCTGTAAAGACATTCGTGTTATGGTTCTGGTTGCCGCACCGGAAGGTATTAAGCGTGTAGAGGCTGCACATCCTGATGTGATCATGTTCACTGCATCAATCGACAGCGGTTTAAATGAAAATGGTTATATCGTTCCGGGTCTTGGTGATGCTGGCGATAAAATCTTTGGTTCAGTTCAGAAAGACTGATTTTTGAACAGGACGAAAAAAGGGGCTACTACAGCCTCTTTTTTATATAATGTAGATCGGGCATTTTCAGCATAGGACAACAGCATGAAAGATGAATTATATCAGGGCAAAATCAAACAGTACGACCCTGCAAAAGGTTTTGGATTTATTGGTTCAGCTGAGGGAGATGTGTTCTTCCATATTTCAGACTTTCCTGCGGCAGAAGGCGAGCCAAAACGCAATGAACGCGTGAAATTTAATGTGGTAGAAAATGGCGATAAGTATAAAGCCATTAAGATTGAACGTGTTGAGGATACTTCAAAGAAAGCTAAAAAATCTAAGGTCGCTGCACATAACCAGTCAATTACTTCCGCATTACTATCAAATCTCAAGCGTTAATTAACCGTGAATTTGACTAAATGAAGAGGCATTTTCGCCTCTTTTTTATCTAAAAATTCATGAACTATAGTCTTACATCAGTTTTTGTAACTTAAAGCTTGTACTTCGTTACGCAAACAATAAAACGTCTACCAAAGCGCTACAATCATCTCTATTCCTTCTCACTTAAAATACTATCTGTTGATTTATAGGGATAAATGTCATGTTTAGGAATGGAAAAATTAAAACTTATGATTCCGAACGTGGTACAGGCAGCATTGAGTTAGCAGATGACGCTCAAGAACTAAGTTTTAGGCTACAGGACTTACCTTCACCTGAAATTGATCCTCAAATTGGAGAACTACTTAAATTTAGAATGATTCCTCATAAGGAAACCATAATATTGGACAATATGGTACGCCTAGATGTCAAAGTACAGGACGAGTTTGTAGCGGAAGTTGTGGCATTACCATATTTGGCACCCACAATATCTGTTCCGTTAAAGCGTTCAATTCTTTTTAGCCCAACGCTATGGTTGGCACTGGTATCCGCAGTTGGTTTTATAATTTTGGGTGAAGTATAAATTTAAACCAGAAATTTTTAATTTTCTATTTTTAACTCGGTATTTCTCTATTCTTCAATTTAAAAAAGCGCCTATAAGTGCTTTTTTGGTTTTTCTATTAAAGAATTTCATAAAAGCTTTTCGATGTTTTTTTATTACAATTATTAAAAATATCAAAGACAAGAGTGAATTATGTTTCAAGAGGGGAAAATCAAAACCTATCACGAAGCGCGTGGTTTTGGTTTTATTCAAATCGAAGGGGAATCTAAAGACTTATTTTTTCATATTAAAGACTTTCCCAATCAAAATATTCCACTAAAAATTGGGGAAAAATTAAAGTTTTTAATGGTTGAAGATAATGGAAAGTTTAAGGCAGACCATATTGTCCGGCTGGATATTAAATCAAAATTGGTTATTAAGCAGAATAATGATTTATATGAAGATCCTGAAGTACATGTTTCTCCACGTTATGAAAAGACAAAATCATCAACTCGATCCAAACTAATCACAATATCGGGACTAATTATTATTGCGATTCTTGTTGGGCTTGTTTATAACAAATACCAAAGCTACCAAGTTCAAAAACAGCAGAAGCTTGAACAACTGATGGTAGAGCAGCAACGAATCGTAGTTGAGCAGCGAGCGGCACAAGGTGATTTAGCTATGGAGGGATTATCTGAGCAGGGTAGGCAGAATCTAGAAAATCGTGGTGCTGAGTTACCAAGCCAAAGTTACTCTATTAATCCGAAAACTTCAGAGACGGCTTCGCAATCTATATCTCAATTCAAATGTGATGGAAGAGAACATTGTAGCCAGATGGGTTCTTACGAAGAGGCTTTATTTTTTATCCGGAACTGTCCAAATACTAAAATGGATGGTGACAGCGATGGCATCCCGTGTGAAAGCCAATTTTAAGATAGAATAAAAAGCACCTTAAGGTGCTTTTTGATTGAAAACAAATTTAGGCTTCACAGAAATTCATAAAGGCTCTCAGGCCTGGCCCCTGATATTTCTGGCGATGTACCAGCATAAACAATGGACGCGTTAAAGACCAGAACGGAGTATTGAGAATCACCAGTTGACCTTTCTCGCGTAAAGGCTCAATCGCAAGTTTGGAAATACAGGACATGCCGATTCCGCCGGCTACGATTTTCAAAATTGCTTCATTATGGCCAAGTGTCAGACGGATATTGGCATCCGGCACATCTTTCAAAATGGCATTATCAAAGACTTCGCGAGTACCTGAACCTTCTTCGCGCAGAATCCACTCTACAGATTTGAAATCTTCCGCGGTCAGCTCACGGTTCAATTGCGCTAGGGGATGATCCGGTGCACAGCACACCGCCAGCTCATCATCGCGCCAATGGATACATTGCAGTTGTGGCAGATGACAGGAGCCTTCGATCAAGGCCAGATCCAGCTGGAACTGATTCACCGCTTCAATCATTTGACGGGTATTACCAACTTGCAGCTGTAAATGCGCTTGAGGCTGAATTTTTAGAAAATCGGCCATCAGGTCAGGAATCAGGTAATCTGAAATGGTCAGGGTTGCACCTAAACGTAAATCGATACTTTGAAGCTCACCTTTCGCAACCTGTTCAAAAGATTCGCATCGACCTAAAATTTCCAGCGCTTGAGGGAGAAGAAAGCGCCCCAGGTCATTGAGCTGTAAACGTTTGCCTAGACGGTCAAATAATGGAGCACCCAGACCATCTTCCAGATCTGCTAAAGCCATACTAGCCGCACTTTGAGTAAGTTTGACGGCATCGCTAGCCTTCGTTACGGTACCCTCTTGTGCCACTGCTACAAAAACAGCCAATTGGCGTAAAGTCATGCGCATGAGTAGAGCCTTAACATTTAAAAAATATTAATAAATTATATTGCCATGCTACCATGAGCACAGTCTTTCATGCCACGTTGAAATCATGTCAATTGAAAAATTTAGCCTAGAAAAAGTTTTATCTGTACACCGTTGGACCAATACATTATTCAGTTTCACCATGACACGCCCGGCACACTTCAAATTCACTGCGGGGCAATTTGCGCGTATTGGCCTGCAGGTGGGAGATGAACTGGTGGTTCGTGCCTATTCGGTGGTGTCATCTCCTTTTGATGAAACTCTGGAGTTTTTTTCGATTGTGGTTCCAGAAGGTAAATTTACCTCCAATTTACAGCACCTTAAAGTAGGGGATGAGCTGTTTCTGGAAAAAATTCCGTATGGTTATCTGACGCTGGCCCGTTATCAGTTGCCCTTGCCCAAAGACTTGTGGTTACTGGGCACTGGAACTGGTCTGGCACCGTTTCTGTGCATGTTGCAAGACTTTGAAACCTGGAGCAAATACGAAAAAATCAATCTGGTATATAGCGTGCGTAGCCGGGCTGAACTCGCTTATGTGGAACGGATTCAGGAAATTGCCGAAACCTTTGGCGAAGGACATAGCGGATTTAAATTTATTCCGATTATTACCCGTGAGCCTGATGCACCTTTGCACGATCGTTTACCGGTGCTGATTGCCAATGGTGAACTGGAAAAAGTCGCAGGTATGCAGCTCAATCCGCAAACCACCCATGTCATGCTTTGCGGTAACCCGGAAATGGTCGATGATACCAAAGAAGCCTTAAAAGCCCGTGGCCTGATCATGAACCGGCGTGGCGAAGGCAATATTGCAGTAGAGAATTATTGGTAAGTCTGAATTGCTGATTGTCAAAAGCTCATCCTTGGATGAGCTTTTTTATCTGCAAGGTGAATAATGACAGCTTAGTGCAGAATCTTGTTCAGGAATTGCTGGGCACGCTCACCACGCGCTGTATTAAAGAAATCATCTTTACTGCAATCTTCCACAATTTTTCCCTGATCCATAAAGATGACCCGGTTGGCAACCTGTCGGGCAAAGCCCATTTCGTGGGTGACACACATCATGGTCATGCCTTCTTTGGCCAGACCGACCATGACATCGAGAACCTCATTAATCATTTCAGGGTCAAGCGCAGAAGTTGGTTCATCAAACAACATGGCAATCGGATCCATGCTCAGCGCACGAGCAATCGCGACACGTTGCTGTTGTCCGCCAGAAAGTTGTGCCGGGAATTTATTGGCCTGTGCACTTAAGCCGACCCGATCCAGATAGGCAAGCCCTTTCTGTTTGGCTTCGGCTTCAGAACGACCCAATACCTTGATCTGGGCAATGCTCAGATTTTCAGTAATACTGAGATGCGGGAACAATTCAAAATGCTGAAACACCATGCCCACGCGACTTCTTAGTTTATTTAAATTGGTTTTCGGATCATTAATTTTAATTCCATCGACCAGAATACTGCCTTGCTGAACAGGTTCCAGACCATTGACAGTTTTAATCAGGGTGGATTTTCCTGAACCAGAAGGACCACAAACCACCACCACTTCACCTTGCCGAATCTGGGTGGTGCAGTCGGTCAGTACCTGAAAATCTTTATACCATTTACTGACATGCTGGAGGTCAATCATGACTTTGGCTTCGTTCATACAGTTAACCTCTGCTGTAATTTTTTAACAATATAGGTGGCGATCATACTGATGGTGAAATAGACCAAACCGGCAAAAATAATATATTGGGTGAGTAAGCCCATCAGGTCACCACGCACATAATTGGTGCGAAAAAAGTCCAACAGGCCAATTGCATACACCATGGTGGAATCCTGAAACAAAATAATGGTCTGTTGTAATAATAGCGGTGTCATTTTGCGAAAGGCCTGAGGCAGTACAATCAGGCGCATGGACTGGCCATAGCTCATGCCGAGGGCAGAGGCCGCATCTGTTTGTCCCTTAGGAATAGACTGGATTCCGGCACGGACAATTTCGGAAAAATAGGCGGCTTCAAACAGCATAAAAGCCACAATACTGGACACCAGTGCCGTATCCACGGTCAGATATTTTCCAGTCACCCCAGTATAGATAAAAGGCACAGCGAAGTAGAACCACATCAGTACCAACAGCAGGGGAATTGAACGGAACAGGTTGACATAACCCTTGGCAATCCAGTTCAACATCTTGATTGAAGACAGCCGCATCAATGCCAGTAAGGTGCCAATAAAGACCCCGCCAATGGTGGCAAAAAATAAGACTTTTAAAGTAATACTCAGACCATGCCATAGGGCAGGTGCGGATAATTGTAAATCCTGAAAAAATGCAGTGAACCATTCCATTATTTAGTCCCCGCAATCAGACCGGGCACCTGAAGGCGCTTTTCCAGAAAGTTCATCAAGCCAATCAGGCAGACATTGATCAGGATAAAAATCAGGGTGACATAGGTGTAAATCTCAATGGTATTTTGCGTATATTCGCTGATGGTTTTCATCTGGGAAATGAGTTCCGCAACCCCGACCAGTGAGGCCACCGAGGTGTTCTTGACACAGTTGGTCAGTTCAGAACTTAAGGGGGGTAAGATCATGCGAAAAGACTGCGGTAAAATCACATAGCGATATAATTGTGTGGTGCTAAACCCCACGGCATAGCCGGCATTGATCTGCCCGGGTGGAATGGCTTCAATCCCGGTACGCACCTGCTCACAAACCCGCGCTGCGGTAAACAGTCCCAAACCAATACTGGCTGAAATCAGCGCCGTGGTATTGGCTCCCAGATCATTGATCCACCAGCTTTGAATGCTGTTCGGCAGAAAATTCGGAACCACATAGAACCAGATAAATAACTGGATCAGTAAAGGCACATTCCGAAAAATGGTGACATAAGCGCTACCAATCGCCCGGGCCGTTGGGCTGGGCAAGGTGCGCATGATGCCCAGCAGGCTACCCAAGAGCATGGCAATCGACCAGGCTACAATCGCAATGACCGCTAACCAGCCGAGGCCAGTCATGATCCAGTTGAGATAGGTGCTATCACCAATCCCGGTCGGTTGTAATAAGACACCCCAATTCCAGCTGTAATTCATGATCACTCCAAAATGGGCTTAAACAGATGATGCTTAAGCAGATGAATAAGATTCAGAATCTATTGATCGCGGTCATGCGGGGTGCTGATCAGGGCCTTCAAGTCATCAGACATGGCAAAGTTCAGGTTGATATTTTTCGGTGGAATTGGCGACTGGAACCATTTCTGGTACATGCTATTGATTTCACCGGAGCTATATGTGGCTTTAATCGCGTCATCTACCACCTGCTTAAATTCGGGGTCTCCCTTACGTAACATACAGCCATAGATTTCATTGATGGGCGCTGTACCCACAATGTGCCATTGTTGCGGATTTTTAGCCTTGGATTTTTCTCCCGCCAGTAAAATGTCATCCATCATAAATGCAGCAGCACGGCCACTTTGCAGCATTAAAAAGGATTCTGCATGGTCTTTGGTCGAAATAATTTCACCAAGGCCCAATTCTTTTTCATGCTGACGAATATAGCGTTCCGATGTGGTGCCGGCAGTGGTCACCAGTTTTTTGCCTTTCAGATTGCTAAAATCTTGAATACCAGAATTGGTTGCGGTTAATAGACGGGAACCTACTTGAAAAAAGCCAACAGAGAAATCGACCTGTTGCTGGCGTTCCTTATTATTCGTCGTCGAGCCACATTCCAGATCAACCGTACCGTTGGAGACCAGTGGAATCCGGTTCTGGCTGGTCACCAGGTTGTAGCGGATTTTTAAATCAGGAAGATTCAGCTTTTGTTTGACGGCTTCGACCACTTTTAGTTGCAGGTCATGGGCATAGCCGACCGGCTGATTCGGATTGTCAGCGATATAAGAAAATGGAATCGAGGAGTCACGATAACCTAATACAATCGTGCCGGACTGTTTGATCTTATTGAGTGTGCCAGAAGTATTCTGGCTGCCTTGCTGATTGCTTGGTGCCTGATTATCACTACAGGCACTCAGTCCCAAGGTCAGGGCACTGGCACACAGCAGCGTAGCGAATTGAGTCTTTGCTTTCATCGTGAAACTCCATTTTTCATTTTCAATTATTATGAGTACGCCCGTTTTCAGGCGCTGCTAAGACAATATTCTGATTATTGCTATAAAGTCTAAGTATTCGTTTATATTCATCTTAGTTGATGATTCAAGCATGACTCAAGCTGAATTTATTGCTGAAATGTTACTGAATCAGAAAAGGAAATCTGCGAGATGCTCAAAGGAATGCAAATAAATAAAGAGATTGAACTACAAGCATAAGAAAGAAAAAGTCATAAAAAAACCTCCAAACTGGAGGTTTTTTTATCGGTTCAAGCTTAATGCACAAACATATCCATCGATTCACGAATTTCTTGAATGGCCGTTTCGACATCGGAACTGAGCCAGGTCGGTTCAAAGAATCCAGCGTAATGCTCAAGACGATCCGCAGGGACGACTAAGCGTACCGGACAATCCTCTTCCAATAAACGCCATGGAATAATTGGCACTTCATTGTCAAGCCATGCTGTTACATCTCGGATATCGATAATCATTGCGTTGACACAGTCCGGGAAAGGCATCACGGAAAACTCTTCAGTACGACGACGGAAATACTCCAGGTCTTGCCAGCGCAGTGCAAAACTCGGTTTACTGAATTCGATAATCCCGATCAGATGCTGATCGCGAGTATGATGCAAAGTGCATTGGTGGGTGACATCAGTGTCAAGATCCAACGATACACTTTGTTGACGATACGCCATAGAGCTCGATGAAATAAAAAAATGAGGGACACATTATAGCCCATTTTATAGAAACTGAGCAGTGCTATTGTTTAGCGCAAATTTTAGTGTTGGTTCTGCCCTGAGGTCGCGTACTGAAGCTCTTGAATTTCAAAGGACTGCATACCACTCAGGCAACTCAAGCAAACTGGGATTGGAAAAGAATGGAGAAGCTAAACCTCATTATCAGATTGATTATAGAGCCTTTTTCTTTTCTGATACGCTTTATATAGCTCTATAAGAAGGTTTAAGCGAATAGTGTTGCAATTATTCAAGCGATTAGATGTGTTGATCTGCCAGTAATTTTCTATGTCATTCACATGAGGGGAAAATGAATAGCAGGATAATACTGAGTTAAACCCATTCACCATCAACCAGTAGCGATCAGTGAATTAAAAATGAGCACGATTGCTTAAAGATTATTCTAAATATTATTCATACATATAACTTACATCCCGTCACCATCTCACCATGTTTTGTCACAGAAGCTGTTTTAACTGCTTGTTATGCTAAAAATCTACTTATGAATAACAAAGAGTGAGGATGGTTATGGTCGATGATTTCAATAAAAAACCACCTTTAGATCATCAGACAGCAGTGACGCAAAAAAAGCGTATTCCTGTTTATATCTTGATTTTGGTAGGTATCTTTTTACTGGCATTACTGTTCTATATGTTTGCTGACATGAATCCAGACGCAAATGATGCACCTGCTGGACATCCAAACCCTAATGTGCAACCTGCGACACCAAACAATACGACTCCAGTCGGTGAACCTACAGAAGCTACTGCAACGCTAGGTGATGGAACAGAAGCAACAGCAACTGCGACAGATGATGCACAGGCGGCTCGATAACTCAGACATATATCAAAAGCTCTAGTGAAACCACTGGGGCTTTTTTGCAATATATTGTGATGTTTAAGCTAATGATAGCTAGCTGGTTTAAATCTAAAAACATCAAATCTGAAAGTGAATCCGAAAGAAGAAGGGGCTGAATGTTTCAAGGATAGGCTCCCGATTTCAGATAAATAGCTTAATAACAAAGAGGGTAAAACAACATGAATGATTATATGAGAAGTCCGCGTGGCGGCTTCGACGCCATGTATTATTGGGATCAGTTTCATCCCATTCTGAGTGCAATTGCCATATTAGTCATTGGTTGGATCATTGCATTACTGGTTTCGGCAGCAGTCAAGAAAGTCTTGCAAAAACTTGGAACCAATACACACTTAAATACGGCGACAGGCCATCGCTCTAATATCGAAAGTATTATTGCCCGGGTGGTGTTCTGGATTATTCTGATTATTGCCGTAATTGGTTCACTGAATGTACTCAACCTGACCAGTATCAGTGGTCCTTTCAGTAATATGATTCAGCAATTCCTGTTATTTATCCCGCAGTTACTAGGTGCAATTGCAGTCGGATTCATAGGATGGATTGTCGCCAACCTGGTGAAAATAGGGCTACAAAAGCTACTTGACCGAACCCAACTAGACGAAAAACTCAGTGCTGAAGTGGGTGTCAGTCCCATTAGTCAGAACATCAGTGAAATTGCTTACTGGTTAATTTTATTACTGTTCTTGCCAATCGTACTGTCTATTCTGGGACTCAACGGTCTGTTGTTACCAGTTCAGAATATGCTGACTGATGTCGTAAGCTACTTACCAAATATCTTTATTGCTGCAGTGATCATTTTTGTCGGTTATATATTGGCAAAAATTGTTCGCGGTATTGTTGAAGGCCTATTAAACAGTCTGAATGTACAACAACAAGCTGAAAAAGTAGGTATTTTCAAAAATTCCAATGTGGCACAGGTGATTGGTTCATTCATCTTCGCTGTTGTGATCATTACTGCATTGATTATTGCTTTTGAAGCATTGGGTGTCGAAGCGATTTCTCAGCCTGCCACGGCAATGCTCTATGAAATCATGAATGCCATTCCGAATATTATCGCTGCTGCCTTAATTCTGATTCTGGCTTATGTGGTCTCTAAACTGGTCGCACGTCTGGTGGTTGAAGTAGTATCGGGTACAGGTGTTGATGAAATTCCTGCCAAACTGGATGTACAGCGTTTTTTAGGCACCACTAAACTTTCAAGTGTAGTCGGTTATCTGATCGTATTGTTCACCATGTTATTTGCAGTGTCCGAAGCAGCAGACCGTCTCGGCTTTGAACAGGTGAGTGGCCTGATTGCGATGTTTATTTACTTCGGCGCCAACATTTTGCTCGGTGCCGTGATTCTGGTGATCGGTTTCTGGCTGGCAAATATTGTCGCGAACATTGTACAACGCGGTGAATATAACAGCTCACGCTGGTTAGCGAATCTGGTGCGTGTCCTGATTATGGGCTTGGTCGTTGCCATGGGTCTACGTGCCATGGGTATTGCCGACTCGATTGTGAATCTGGCATTTGGTTTAACGCTGGGTGCTGTCGCAGTAGCATTTGCTCTGGCCTTTGGTCTGGGTGGTCGTCAGCCTGCGGAGCGAGTTTTAACAGATCTGATTGATAAAGCAAAACGTGAAGCCAAAGAACCGAATCCAGTCAAAGATCAAGCTGAAAACAGCATGTTTTCAGGATTAGGTGCTCAGAGTACTTCAAGTACAACGGACATGGCAGGCACGACAGGTGCAGCGATGGGGATGGGTTCTACAGATACATCAATCGGACAATACTCCGACCGTTCACAAAACATGACCGGTACTAATGATTCTTCAACCACTACGCCAGGAGCAGGTATTGTGCCAAATCAAGATTCAGACGCAGAGGGTACTACGCCAATGAGTACGGACTTATCGCATACCACACCGGCAATCCTTACAACTGCACCGCAGGATGAGAATAGTCTAGATCCGGATCAGATCGTACCTGATTCAGTGGAGATTGATCCTAAACATCCACCAGCCAATAATCCATTTGGTTCAACCGGAGAAAAAGAGCCTGATGTAGATCTTAATCATTCTACTCAGAAAAAAGATGACCTGAAATAACCTGTCATTTTTAACCAAAATCGGCCACGCTCATGTGGTCGATTTTTTTCAGTCACGAGGAAAAATAAATGAATAGCAAAAAACCCAACAAAGTTCTGGCTCCTTTGGTTATCGCGGGAATTACCATTGGCTTTTTTACCGCTGCCTATCGATTTATTTTTGTGAAGAGCAAACAGGACGAGCAGTCAGAGCGAGCGCTGGATAGGAAAATACCTGATACAGACGAATTTAACTGAAAGAATTCTGCTGAATAACAAACAATAGAATTTGGCCTTTAAGAAATATATAATATTCAGGTGAATACCAAAACGATTTTGGTATTCTTCTTGCATTAAAAATATAAAAAAGGAGATCAACATCATGTGGCAAACACTATCATATACATTCAAGAACACTTCAACAGATGAAGCACCGCCATATTTGCGAGAAGCCACTCGAAAAATGCAGCTGACGATTGACCGTTTAGGAAATACGGCCAATCTCAAGCTGTTTAAGACAGATTATCTGGAATGAACTAAATATCAGTCTTGATGATCTATTGATTAAATATATTCCGATGCGGCATGCGCGGATGACCATGCCCATTGGAAATTATAGCCGCCCAAATGTCCGGTAACATCCAGCACCTCACCAATAAAATACAGGCCTTTCTGCTTTTGACTTTCCATGGTTTTTGAAGAGACTTCGCTGGTATCCACACCACCCAAAGTCACTTCCGCAGTACGGTAGCCTTCTGTTCCGGATGGTTTCACTTCAAAACCATGCAGCCGTGTCGCAATCTGCTCCAGTTGATTATCACTGATATTGCCAATTGGGTTTTCTGCGACGTCAGTCCAGATTAGACCCTGTAATTCAGCCACGACACTTTTCGGTAAAAATTCATTGAGTAAAGTGCGCAATAACACTTTGGGCTGGCTTTGTTTTTTGGTTTTAAAGAAATCCAGCAAATCTACACTTGGTAAGAAATCGACTTGAAAGCTTTGACCGACATTCCAGTAATTGGACAATTGCAGGGAGCTTGGGCCACTTAAACCACGATGGGTAAACAGCAGTGCTTCGGTGAAACTGTTGAGCTCATTGGAGAGTGTCGCTTCTACGGCATTGCCACTCAAACGAGTCGTCACCTCCTTAAATCCATCAGAGAAAGTGAAGGGCACCAAACCGGCACGGGTTGGATAAACATGATGTCCAAACTGTTTTGCGATATCATAGCCAATGCCCGAACCCCCCAGCGTCGGGATGGACAAGCCACCCGATGCCACCACCACAGATTCAACCTCAAAATATCCAAGTGATGTAGCGACTTGAAATCCTTGATCATCGACTGGATTGACTGCCTTTACTTCGCAGCTGGTTTTAAGATCGACCAGACCGGTCTTGTCACATTCTGCCAACAGCATCGACAGAATATCTTTTGCACCATTGAGGGTAAACAGTTGTCCATGTTTGCGCTCTTCATAAGCAATACCATATTCACAGACCAGGCCAATAAAGTCCCAATTGCTATAACGCGTTAATGCTGAAATGACGAAATGTGGATTATGCGAAATATAATGGCTTGGTTCGACCTCCAGATTGGTAAAATTACATTTACCGCCGCCAGACATCAGGATTTTTTTGCCAACTTTATTGGCTTTTTCCACCACTACGACTTTACGTCCACGTTGTGCAGCCATATACGCCGTCATTAAACCTGAAGCACCGGCACCTATGACGAGAACATCGTATTGCTTGGAAGACATAAAACACTCGAGGGAGAACAAAAGGAAAGCATTATAGACAATTTTATTTCCGCTTTCTCTATTCCTGAACAATCAACAGGCTGATTGCCAATCCGTATTAGAGTTTAAACATAAAATATTTGTAAGTCGGCTTAAAATCATGCATAGTTTTTGTACAGTTTTACAAAAGTCACAATAATAAGGCAGGGCTTATGGCAACGTCAGAGGATCTAAAACAATACAACCTGATCAGTTATATTCTTTATATTCTGGGGTTTTTTCTGGGTGTGACCCCATTTATAGCCATTATCATGAACTATATTAAACGTGATGAAATGCGCGGCACCTGGCTGGAAAGTCATGTGGACTGGCAAATTAAAACCTTCTGGGTCAGTTTGCTGGGTTATATTGTTGGTGGCTTATTAACTATGATCTTGATCGGATTTCTAATCATATTTTTGGTCTTTATCTGGCATATCTACCGCTTGGTCAAAGGGATGATTGCGCTGAATAATAATCAACCGATTCAGGCTTAAGCAATTGTAGAAGTAGTATCCATGTTACGGCCTTGCAACCCACCGCTATGAATCACCAGCAGTCTAGATCCTGCTGGGAAATAATCTTTTTCAATCAAATCAAAGATGCCCATCAACATTTTAGCGGTATAGACCTGCTCTAGTGGAATGGCAAATTCGGTTTCAAAATCCCGAATAAACTGCATGAGGGCTGTGCTGGTTTTGGCATAGCCGCCACAGCAATAATCATCCAGAATAGTCCAGTTGGTTTTGCTGGTTAGTTGCGCGACTTCATCTTTTAAAAATGAGCCTTGCAGCGCTGAAAATCCTAAAACCTGCTGATGAGCCTGACTGGCTTCGATCAGACCGGTGATGGTTCCACCAGTGCCTACTGCGCAGCAAACCACATCAAATTGAGCATCTTGCGGGCTTAAAATTTCCCGACAGCCCTGAATGGCCAAAGCGTTGGTTCCACCTTCAGGAATGAGATAATGCTCAGGAAATTGTTGTGCGATTTCGGCCAGATACTCAGGCTGTTGCTTGCGACGATAGTGTTCACGACTGACAAAATGTAGCTGCATCCCCAACTGCCGTGCGGTGGCTAAAGTCGGATTGAGTGGCCGATGGGCCAGCTCCTCACCCCGAATAATCCCCACACTTTGAAAACCAAACTGCTGTGCGGCAAATGCAGTGGCCGCAATATGATTGGAATACGCACCACCAAAGCTGAGAATCTGCCGATAACCCTGTCTTTGTGCTTCCAGAAAATTGTATTTCAGTTTAAAAAACTTGTTGCCTGAAATTTGCGGATGTACCAGATCCAGACGACGTATTGTTAAAATAATATCGTGAAAATTAATCTGTTGATCGGGAATATTTTGGGCAATCTCTGCAAACATAAAAATTAACACAGTCAGTTATTCGGCCATTATAGCGAAAGCAGTAAAGATCAGGGATTGAGAATAAGTCATTTTCAGGCATGAGATAAAAATTGACGCAGAATGTCACAAATATTCTGCTGATTATTTAAGCAGGGATGCTAATCTAAATACAGGAAACCCTGAGGAGGGTAGAATAATGAAAATATTGTCCTATGCTGTTTTGGTCGGCGTAATGCTCAGTTTGTCGGGTTGTGATGATGCGATGAATAAACCTAAAACAGAGACCCGTACCATGATTATTGGCGGTGTACCGGTACATGATCAGGATTACCAACTGTTAGGCACGCAATTCATTGCTCAGGATCAGTTAAAACAGTAAGCCATTACAGTAACTAAAATTCCTGACCAATACTGAAATTTTTAAAGCAAATCATCCGGTTTTTGCTTAAAATAATCCTTCAATTTTTAAGTCAGGTTATCTCGTGGAATCATTCTGGATTTTAGGCTCAATTGCTGTTGCCCTGATGTTAGGTGCAATGAGTCCCGGGCCGACTTCTATTTATGTGGCAAAAAATTCAATTGCGATTTCACGTAAACATGGTTTATTTACTGCACTGGGGACTGGTCTAGGTGCAGCAATTTTCGGTTTGCTGGCAGTACTGGGTTTGCAGGCATTTTTGCTGGCTGTGCCGTCGGCTTATCTGGCCTTAAAAATTTGTGGGGGTCTATATTTACTTTGGCTGGCTTTTAAAATTATTAAGCATGCCAAAGATCCGATTGAGGCAGATTCGAGCATTACCAAACAGATGTCTTTACGTCGCGCTTTTACCACAGGTTTAATCACACAGTTGTCGAATCCAAAAATTGCGATTGTGTTGGCCAGTATTTTTACCGCCTTATTACCAAAAGAAATTCCGAACTATTTCTATTTTGCTTTGCCCATTTTATGTTTCTTTATTGATGCTGGCTGGTGTTCACTGGTGGCCATTGCACTTTCTGCTGAAAAGCCACGCCGTGTGTATTTAAAGTTTAAGGCATTGTTTGACCGTGCAGCAGGTGCGGTGATGACCGTGCTCGGATTAAAACTTATTTTCGGGATGAAATAGTTTCAACAGTTGAAGTCCTCATCCTTGGAAAGTGATCATTCTTACTAGCTTTCCAAGGGACGGCTAATCATTTGAGATTAATCTTTAAAATGCACGGGAATCCATTGATAGCTTTTAACATCTTTAGAATAGACATGCCCAATTCCCGGAAATGGTAAATGTGGTGCTGCCACCGTCTGGCCATTCTTTGCATATTCCGCAAAATACTTTAAGCGGGTTTCAACCGCTTTTTTCGGATCGATATCAAAATCTATAGCTGTCTGTGGACGATCAAACTGAATGGTATGGGAATGTACAATATCCCCAATAAATATCATCTCCTGACCCTTGGATTTTAAGCTAAAACCAAAATGTCCCGGTGTATGCCCAGCTGAACTGATCACATCAAAACCATGGATTTTATCGCTAGCCTTAAAGGTCTTTAACTGACCTTTGGCCTGATAAGGTGCGATGGCTTTCTTGATTTTATCGACTGTACCTAAAAAACCGGCCTGTTTTGCTTTTGGTAATTTTTCTACACTTTTAGGATTCATCCAGAAATCCAGTTCGGCTCGCGATACATAAATATTCGCATTGACAAAATTGGCAACGCCGTTATTACTGATGCCGCAAACATGATCAGGATGTAAATGCGTTAATAAGATCGTATTGACTTGCTCAGGCTTTTGTCCAGATGCCTGTAAATTTGAATAAATAGACCCAAAGTTTGGCCCATTACAGCTAGAAGCACCGCTATCCACCAAGACCAGTTCTTTGCCTGTATTTACCAGGAAAGCATTGACGGAGGTCTGGATGCCTTTGCTTTGGTCAACATAATATTTTTTTAAAATCTGATTCACTTCTGCTTCAGGAATATCCTTAAACAAGGCTTTGGCTAAATAATTGGTGCCATCCAGCAGGGCAGTAATCTGGTAATCTCCAAAGCTGTATTGATAATATCCGGGAACCTGTTTTTGTTGTTCTAAAGTGGAAGGCGTTTGTGCGTGTGTTGGGGAAATACCTGCCAATGAACCTAAAGCAAGGAGTGATCCGACAAGAGAAGAGCTGAGGTATTTCATGGCTATTCTTATGTAATTAAAGTCAACTCTATGTATTAGCATGGATATTGATAAAAAAGAATATGAATATATTTACTATTTTTTTAAATCGAAATGGCGATTTAGCATCTGTACTAAAAATTCAGTGTGAATCTGTATATTGATTTTTTGAAAGTAAAGAATGTGTTTTTTGTAAAAATATTATTATAAATAAAATGCTTAGATGTATTTCACTTTTTATTAAAAGCTCGTTAACATAGGGTATTACGAACAAGCTTTGGGTGTCGCGATGAGTTTTTGGAAAAGAAAAAACAATGCCAGCTTTGTATTTTTCATTATTACCTTATATTCACTACTTGGTTTTGGACTGGGCTATGTGATTTGGGAATTTGTGTTGCAAGGCTAAGTGACCCAGCAATAAAAAAGCCTCTAGAGATAGAGGCTTTTTTATGTATTGATTAAGCCTTTAAACATGGATGGGTTTAAGTAGTTTGTATCATCGAGTAGGATGGTGATTTGGGTGTTGCCGATTTGGTGATGATAGTAGCCAGCGACTTGTTTTTGAGGTTGGATAATTGTTGGTTCAGTTGCTTGGGTGGTAAGGGCTGTGTGAACCGTACCGGGTTTGTCGGAGACCAAGCTTTCTGAGAGACTATCCCGATGAAAAAAGTAAAATATACCCCTGAAATCAGAGAAAGAGCGGTTCAATTATTGATTGAATCCGAGAAAGATTATCCATCGAATTGGGCTGCGATCACCGCTATTGCTCCCTGAGCAGTATACTGCGCAAGGGTTGTACTCCTGAAACACTACGTGTTTGGTATCAAAAATATTTAGATAAACAAAATCCAGTTAAAGTACAGCAGCTTTCAGACCAAGAACGTATCAAACAACTCGAACGCGAAAATAAAGAACTGCAACGCGCCAATGAAATTCTACGTAAAGCAGCCGCTTTTTTCGCCCAGGCGGAGCTCGACCGCCCACACAAATAATGGTGGATTTTATCCATAATAATAAAGAGCTGTACGGAGTCGAGGCGATTTGTAGAAT
>NZ_VPEC01000020.1:0-61121 GCF_013417355.1 Acinetobacter sp. YH12255 | reverse complement strand
TCTTGACTCAAGCATTAATGCAGTACGATCTTCAAAGTTAAGATGATGGTATGACAATTTTATATACTCCATAAACCCTTTAAATTAATTAGGTGGTTTATGTCGCACTTCAAGTTTTACTCTGCCCTGTTTCAAACAGAATCTATAAAATAGTTCTAAAAAAATTCTCAGTTTACCGTGAATTAGTGCATCATGATTTTGATGTTTTTGTACGTCACTATGAAGAATTGAATATAACTGAGAGTATTGAAAATCTGGCTAAAGGCACAAAGGCCTTACAAATTTTCTTAAAAAACAAAGAAATTTCATTAGATACACCTGAAATAAATCAGAATATCTCAGAAACGTCTGAGATCGAAGATAGCAATATTATTCAGTTTACACCATTAGGTAATTGCTCACAAAAACATAATGATAGTACTTCAATATGTTCTGATTATTTAGCTTGTTTATTTTGTAAAAACTTTAGCATTGTAAATAGTCAATCCCAAATTCATAAGCTTTTAGATTTTAAAAATATCTGCATATCACAAATGATGGACATTTCTTCCTCATATAATAAAGAGTCTTCAACTGGTATTGCCATCAAAGAATTTAACACTCGTATTGATTATATTCTGAATCTATTAAAACAGAACGACCCTAAATTATACAGTATGGCTGTAATTAATTACAAACCAAATCATTTTTTCTCTCTATAGGTTTTATAATGTCTGACCTACATCACGTTCTTGAATCTATCACTATTATAGATGGTGAAGGGAATATATCATTTAAAGAATATAGTATAGAATTATTGGAAGAATTGAATAATAGGATTATTTTCAAAATTCCTGAAAGAAGAGACGGCCTGCATCAAGTAAGCTTTAATGATAATAGATGGGTTAAGCGAGATGAAACTAAAGTTATATCTTTCGCATCATTAACTCAAGAATTTGAATATGAGCTTAAAGCTATATTTTTAAGTGCAGTTTTTCTTGGAAGAAAAAGAAATTACAAAAAAATTAAATGGAGCTCGATGACTACAAAATTTAGAATATTAAAATCTTTTGCACTAATTTTAATGGATAACAACTTAAGATCATTTAATGATTTAAATAAATTAAAATCATTAAAACTACAGATAATCGCTAAATCTTTTTGTGATTCTTATGATACTAAACGTGACATTCTAAATACTGTTTGTTTTGCTCTAGAAACATACAATTTTATCACGCCTGAAACTTATGAAAGACTACTTTTAAGCAGAACAGATAAAGAAGCTCATAAAAATAAAACACTTTCTTCATATGAATCTAATAGTTTCCCTATTATTCCCGACCATGTTTTACTCAAAACTTTTGATGCAATTCAAAATTATAAAAAAAAGTTTTTTGAAAAATATAAATTGTGGTCTAAATATAATGCTAAAGAAATTCAGAATATAAAAAAAGGCAATTATAAAGTTGATAATGGAGAATATTTATCTTACAGAGAACATGATGGTTTAAATTGTGGCAACTTTATTAATTTTCTAAATCAATTCAGAAAAGTTGTAATTTTCAATACGCTTTTATTTACTGGTATGCGAAAAGATGAAGTAAAGGAGATTACAAATACCAGTTTATTTGAGG
Source organism: Acinetobacter sp. YH12255 (assembly GCF_013417355.1). Lineage (NCBI taxonomy): Bacteria > Pseudomonadati > Pseudomonadota > Gammaproteobacteria > Moraxellales > Moraxellaceae > Acinetobacter > Acinetobacter sp. YH12255. The sequence continues at coordinate 59,508 of NZ_VPEC01000020.1, read as the reverse complement.
ATGAAGGGATTTTTTATATTACTTCTTCATTAGGTAAAACAGTTGAGAATAGATTGGAGCTATCATGGATTAGCTCACAATCCTGTAATGAAATGCTTAATCTTTTAGTTGAGCTTAACAAAAAAGTTAAGCATAGAGTTCAGGCTGTTATTAATACTAATGATCCACGTTTTAGTGAAGAATATATTAATCATTTAAAAACTAATCTAGCAAATGAAAAAGTATTTAGCGTTAATTACTCCTTAAACAGATGCATATTTGACACTATGGGTTACATAAAGAAAGGTGAAATGAATAAAGACTATTCAATTTTTAAGATTGCTTTAGATAAGCATGATATTGCTCAACTCGAATTTTTAGATTGTAACTACAAATCCACAGTGAAAAGTTCAAATAATTATATGGTCAAATATGAGGATGGTGACTATTTTAATTTTTCTCCACACCAATTCCGTCATACATTTGCTTATTTCATGATTACTAATAATTTATGCACGATTAGGGAAATAAAACATCAATTCAAACATTTGCGGAGTGCAATGTCATTTATTTACTCCAGGCGTGGTATTTATTCTGAGTTAATCAATCATTCTAAATCTTTTGATGAAACTATTAAGATAAAATCCCTTATGGGTTTTTCAAACTCTATAGCTAAACAACAGAGTATTGGGGGTGGTGTTAAATTTATTTTAAATGCCTTAAATCTCAAAGACTTTAAATATAATATTTCGGTAGATCCAATCGCATTTAACAATCTTGATCAAATTAATACATATCTGATCCAAAATAAGGACTCAATTAACTTCTTACCTCATGGCTTTTGTATGAATGGGTCTGATTGTTCCCTAAAGTCAGTTGCAGAACCTTTAAGCTGTATTAACTGTCATGGATACGTTACTACTAATAAAAATCTTCCTTTCTGGAAGGGTTTACTTGAAGATATTTCTGCCAAGTTATCTAAAATGTATCAGTTACCTATTGATAGAAGAGAAAAATTCGAAAATTTAATTTTAAATCTTGAGCAAAAACAAAAACAATTAACAGAAATTATTAATGCTCTCGATGGTAAAAAAATTCAAGTTAATGAAATTGAGGTGGTTTAAATGATGAAAGATTTAAACGATAGTATTAATGGCTTAATAAATTATTTAGAACTTAATTCTATTGATGAATTAAGCGCATTACCTATTGATAATGATTTAATAGGTAAAGTCGGAAATTATCTTCTAGAATCTAAAGAAAAGATTACCACTTCTAAAGTTGCTGACTTATTAGGTATAAACCGTGCATCTATCTATAATACTTACCCAAAATCGGCCCAATATCTACAAGCACTTATTGCTCAACAGAAAGCAATTAATAATCAAAAAAATCTTGCTAAAAGAAATAGTTCAGTTAAAAAGACTACTGGAAAATCTCCAAAATTTAGTGAGCTTAATGAAGAAAAGATTGAAAGATTTATGTCAATTATAATGAGCTTAGAGTATCAGAAGAAAAGACAGGAAAAGCAGATTAATCAGCTTAAATCTACAGTAGCAAGTTTACAATCGGAGATTCGAGAGTATAAAAAAACGCTTGGAATCTACTAATTTGAGCAACCTTAACGGTTGCTAGAATTCGCTATTTTTTCCAAAAGTGTTAAGAAAAGTGTTAATTTTTGCCTTTCCAAAACTTTTTAATAAAAACAAAGAATTAACAAAATTCTTAACAAAATGATATGACATTATAGTTGTTTTGGGTGGAGGAGCAATCGTGCTCCCAGTCTTGCATGAAATCATTCAAGTCAATATGAACACCCTGCGTCTTGAAGTGCGCCGTGCAGATGATCAGGCACTGATTACCCGTGACCGTATGCGCGTGGATGTCATGGCCGAATTCTATGTGCGGGTCAAACCTACTGCTGATTCAATTGCAACAGCTGCACAAACGCTCGGGCAAAAGACCATGTCACCGAATGAATTAAAAAATCTGGTCGAAGGCAAATTTGTCGATTCACTACGCGCAGTAGCAGCAGAAATGGCCATGGAAGAACTGCATGAAAAACGGGTCGACTTTGTACAAAAAGTACAGCAAGTGGTTTCAGAAGATTTGCATAAAAATGGTCTGGAATTGGAAACCGTTTCCCTGACTGGCCTGGATCAAACTGGATTTAAATATTTCAATCCACAAAATGCCTTTGATGCTGAAGGCCTGACCAAGCTCACTGAAACCATTGAAGATCGTCGTCGCAAGCGAAATCATATCGAGCAGGATACCGACCTGGCGATCAAAACTAAAAATCTGGAAGCAGAACAGGCGCGCCTGCAAATCATTCGTGAAGAAGAATATGCCAAGCTGCAACAGGAACGCGAAATTGCCATTCGCCGTGCCGAGCAACTGGCTGAAATTTCTGCTCAGGAAGCCGGTAAAAAACGTGAAGCAGAAGAAGCACAAATTGCTGCTGAACGAGAAGTCGACCTCAAGCGTATTTTAGCGGCCCGTGATGTAGAAAATGAGAATATCCAAAAAGCGCAGCTGATTCAAAAAGCCCAAGTCGAACAAAAGAAAACTATTGAGCTGGCCGAACAGGATCGTGCCATTGCCATTGCAGAAAAATCTCGCGCCGAATCTGAAGCCAAAGCGCAAGCCGATCAGGCACGTGCTCAAGCGGTAAAAGCGGAAGAAGAAGTCATCACTGTACGCCAAATCCAGCAGGCAGAGCGTCAAAAAGCGGTTGAGCTGGTCGCAGCCAAAGAACACGCGGAAAAAGATGCAATTGCGATTACGGTTGCCGCTGAAGCCGGAAAACAAGCCGCAGCAGATGATGCCGAAGCAGTACGTATTGCTGCTGAAGCTGAAGCCGAAAAGGTTCGTCTTAAGGCCAAAGGTGAAGCGGACGCAAAAATTCTACTGGCTCAGGCGATGGAAAAACAGTATCAGGTCGATGCAGAAGGTACCCGTGCAGTCAACGAAGCCAATAATGTGCTGTCACCTGAACAGGTCGAAATGCAGATTCGCCTAGCCATGTTGAAATACTTGCCTGAAATTATCCGGGAAAGTGTTAAACCGATGGAAAATATTGATGACATCAAGATTCTTCAGGTCAATGGCCTGCATGGCAGTCATGCCGGTTCCTGTCAGACAGATGCACATCATGAAAATGGCAATGTTGCCCTGTCAGATCAGGTGGTAAATAGCGCCCTGCGTTATCGCAGCCAAGCACCCTTAATTGACAGCCTAATGAATGAACTTGGTATTCAGGGTGGTGATATTAATGGTATGACCCAGAGTCTGAAGGCTAAAACTTAAAAATAGAATGAGATATAAAAAAGCTCCCAACTGGGAGCTTTTTAGTGCATGTTTAATCTATAAATCAAACCAAACCTTTATCTTTCAATACTTGCAACATGGTTGAACCAAGTTCCGCAGGACTGCGGGTATATGCCATACCCGCACGCTCAAAGGCAGCAAATTTTTCTTCAGCAGTTCCTTTACCACCTGAAATAATTGCACCCGCATGCCCCATACGCTTGCCTTTAGGTGCGGTAACACCTGCAATATAACCGACCACAGGCTTGGTGACATGAGCCTGAATATATTCCGCTGCCTCTTCTTCTGCGGTACCACCAATTTCACCAATCATAATAATGGCTTCAGTCTGAGGATCGTCCTGGAACAGTTTCAAGCAGTCAATCTGGTTCATGCCCGGAATCGGATCTCCCCCGATCCCGATACAAGTAGACTGACCCAGTCCAAGCTTGGTGGTCTGCGCTACGGCTTCATAGGTCAAAGTCCCTGAGCGCGAGATAATTCCAATTTTACCCGGCTGATGAATATGACCCGGCATGATCCCGATCTTACATTCACCCGGCGTAATAATGCCCGGACAGTTTGGCCCGATTAAACGCGTGCCATTACCATTGGTTTCCAGATAACGCTTGGCTTTAAGCATGTCGATGGTCGGTACACCTTCAGTGATCACCACAATTAACTCAATGCCCGAATCAACCGCTTCAACAATAGAATCCAGCACAAATGGTGCAGGAACATAAATCACCGAAGCATCTGCGCCAGTTTCTTTCACCGCTTCGCGCATGGTATTGAATACTGGTAATTCCAGATGGGTTTGACCACCCTTACCCGGTGTTACACCACCGACAACTTTGGTGCCGTAAGCCAAAGCCTGCTCAGAATGAAATGTGCCGTTTTTTCCTGTAAAGCCCTGTACCAATACTTTGGTGTCTTTATTCACTAATACGCTCATGATTGATACTCCTTAAGCTTTTACAGCAGCAACGATTTTTTCTGCAGCGTCAGCAAGACCATTTGCAGAAATCAATTTCAAACCTGATTCATCCAGTAATTTTGCACCCAGTTCCGCATTGTTGCCTTCGAGGCGAACAACCACAGGAACGGTCACATTTACTTCCTGAACCGCCGCAATAATTGCTTCTGCAATCATGTCACAACGTACAATTCCACCAAAAATATTAATCAACACACCCTGCACAGAGTGATCTGCCAGAATAATTTTAAAAGCTTCAATCACGCGCTCTTTGGTCGCACCACCACCGACATCGAGGAAGTTGGCAGGTTGACCACCATAAAGCTTGATAATATCCATGGTTGCCATCGCAAGACCGGCACCATTCACCATACAGCCAATGTTCCCTTCCAATGCCACATAGTTCAGATCAAATTCAGATGCTTTGAGTTCACGTTCATTTTCCTGAGACTTATCACGTAGCGCAGCCACTTCAGGCAAACGGTACAGTGCATTCGAATCAATCCCGATTTTGGCATCCACACACAGAATATCGCCATTTTCACGTACCGACAGCGGATTGATTTCAAAAAGTGCAAAATCATTGTCTACAAATGCCTGATAAGCAGCAGTCATGACTTTAACAAATTGATTAATTTGGCCATCTTTGAGTTTTAGGGCAAAAGCCACTTCGCGAGCCTGAAATGGCATGAGCCCCACTAAAGGATCAACTTCAACTTTAATAATTTTTTCAGGGGTTTCTTCGGCCACTTTCTCAATTTCAACACCGCCTTCAGTCGATGCCATAAAAGTAATGCGGCGGGTTGAACGATCGACCACCGCACCCAAATAAAGTTCGCGCTCAACAGGATAAACATCCTCAGATACTAAAATGCTATTTACCGGCTGACCATTGGCATCGGTCTGATAAGTTACCAGGTTTGAACCGATGATCTGGTTGGCATATTCAGCAGCCTCGGTAGCCGATTTAACGACTTTTACACCACCGGCCTTCCCACGACCACCTGCATGCACCTGAGCTTTCAGTACTGCGAACTTTCCACCTAACTGCTCAAAAGCATGTACCGTTTCATCGGCATTGGTGGCAAGTATCCCTTCCTGTACCGGCATACCATATTTTTTTAATAGCGCTTTTGCTTGATACTCATGTAAATTCATTCAATAACCTTTTATTACTTCTTTGCCTTGTTATAAACCCACCAGTACCCAGACGTCCGTCAAAGCAGTACCAGCATTTCTTAAAATCGTTATCTTTATTTTTAGATGATTGTTCCCATAAAAACAACCATGAAATGTAAAAAGAGCGACCTAAGCCGCTCTTTTTTTAATTTTATTTACGTTTGCGTTGAATCGCATGAATCGCACGACCATCGACCGCAAGTGCAGCTTCGTGTACCACTTCAGAGAAAGTTGGATGACCAAAAGTCATCAACTGTAGATCTTCAACTGAAGATACAAACTCAAGTGCAATCATACCTTGGTGTACGATGTCAGACGCAGCAGGTCCAATCACGTGCATACCCAATAGACGATCTGTTTTCGCATCAGCAACAAACTTCACAAAACCAGCATTTTCGCCAGCAGCCATTGCACGGCCGTTTGCAGCAAAACCGAATTGACCGGTTTTCACTTCGTGACCTTTGTCTTTGGCTTGCTGTTCTGTTAAACCAACCCACGCCGCTTCCGGATGGGTATAGATGACAGAAATAATCGTGTCGTAGTTGACTTGAGCGGCATGACCGTGAATACGTTCAACGGCCATTACGCCTTCTTCCATGGCTTTATGCGCAAGCATAGGACCACGAACCAAGTCACCAATTGCGTATACGCCGTCCACAGACGTTGCACACCAATCGTTCACTTCAACCAGACCACGCTCAGTCAGTTTAATGCCGCAATCATCCGCCAATAAACCTTCAGCATAAGCACGACGGCCTACACATACGATTAACTTGTCGAAAGTTTGAGTCTTGTCTTCACCGCCCTGAGTGTACTTCACAGTCACTTCAGAACCGTTCACTTCAGTACCAGAAACTTTCGCACCAACGCGAATATCAAGACCTTGCTTAGTCAACAGTTTTTGGTAGTCTTTTGCCAAGGCTTTATCAGCCATTGGTAAGAATGCATCCATTGCTTCAAATACAACAACTTCAGCACCCAGACGACGCCAAACTGAACCTAATTCAAGACCGATAACGCCCGCACCAATTACGCCTAATCGTTTAGGTACTTCTTGGAATTCAAGTGCGCCAGTTGAGTCAACAATAATGTTTTGATCAACAGGTGCAGATGGGATATTGATTGGCACAGAACCAGTCGCAAGAATCACGTATTTTGGTTCTAAAATTTGAGTTTCGCCTTCATGAGAAACGAACTCAACTTTTTTACCGGCAAGTAATTTACCTGTACCTTTTAACCATTCAATGCCATTGCCTTTCAGCAAGCCATCAATACCCATGGTCAATTGGTCAACGATTTTGTCTTTACGCGCTAAAAGTTTAGCAAGATCAAATTTCACTTCACCCGTGGTAATACCGTGATCATCTAGATGCTGCACTGTATCTTCGTAACGGTGAGAAGAATCAAGCAAAGCTTTAGACGGGATACAACCCACGTTTAAGCAGGTGCCACCTAAAGATGGCTTGCCTTTATGAATACGTTTTTCGATACACGCAACTTTGAAACCAAGTTGAGCTGCACGAATTGCTGCTTCGTAGCCGCCCGGGCCACCACCAATTACGACTAAATCGAATTGAGACATGTTTATCTCCAAATAATCCCCTTTAATCTCCCTTCAAAAGGGAGACCTAAGCCCTCTTTTTAAAAAGGGATTAGGGAAGATTCTTAATAAATAAATTACAGATCAAGGATAAGACGCGCTGGCTCTTCTAACAATTCTTTGATTGTTACAAGGAAACCGACTGCTTCTTTACCATCGATTAGACGGTGGTCATAAGACAATGCAAGGTACATCATAGGCAAGATTTCTACTTGACCATTCACTGCCATCGGACGTTCCTGGATTTTATGCATACCCAGAATCGCAGTTTGTGGCGTGTTCAAGATCGGAGTAGATAACAATGAACCGAAAGTACCACCATTGGTAATCGTGAATGTACCGCCAGTCATGTCTTCGATGCCTAATTTGCCATCACGCGCTTTCGCAGCGTATGCACGAATACCGTTTTCAACTTCGGCATAGTTCATGCGGTCTGTATCACGAAGTACAGGAACCACCAGACCACGCTCAGATGAAACTGCAACACCAATGTCATAGTAACCGTGATAAACAATGTCATCGCCATCGATTGATGCATTCACTGCCGGATAGCGTTTTAGCGCTTCAGTTGCTGCTTTAACAAAGAATGACATGAAGCCAAGACGTGCACCATGACGTTTTTCAAACGCATCTTTGTATTGAGCACGCATTTCCATGATTGGTTTCATGTTCACTTCGTTGAACGTGGTCAACATTGCAGTTTCTTGAGTCGCTGCAAGTAAACGTTCAGCAACACGCTTACGAAGACGTGTCATTGGAACACGTTTTTCGATACGTTCGCCCACAGCAACGCTTAATGGCGCAGCAGCAGGAGCAGCTGGTTTCGCTTGGTGGTTTGCCACATCTTCTTTGGTGATGCGACCGCCACGACCTGTACCCGCAACATCAGCTGCTGCAACACCAGATTCAGTCAATGCTTTACGCACTGCTGGCGCTTGGTCTTGTACTTGCTGACGTTCAACGATTGGTGAATTACCTGCTTCAGTATTCGCCGCAGCTTGTTCAACTTTCTCTTCAGACTGAACTGCTTGAGTTTGAGCAGCGCCAGAAACAGCACCTTCTTCAAACTGTGCAATGACTTCAGCTGAAAGTACAGTGTCGCCTTCATTTTTAATGATAGAGGCAATTGTACCGTCTGCAGGAGCAACAACTTCTAAAACAACTTTATCAGTCTCAATATCACAGATCACTTCATCACGTGATACTGCTTCACCTGGTTGTTTGTGCCAAGTTGCGATCGTACCGTCCGCAACTGACTCTGGGAATACCGGTGCTTTAATTTCGGTTGCCATTACTTAGAATCTCCTGGATTATTCAGCGTCGATCGCAAGCGCGTCGTTGATGAGCTGAGCTTGTTGTTTTGCATGCAAATATGGTGAACCACAAGCCGGTGCAGCAGATGCTTCACGGCCAGCGTAGCTAATACGGACTTGTTTATCCGCTTTCATCACATCGTCATATAGACGCGGAGCGATGAACAACCAAGCACCTTGGTTTTTAGGCTCTTCTTGTGCCCAAACCAGTTCTTTCACATTTGGATATTGTGCAAGGACTTCTGTCAGGCGTTTTTCTGGGTATGGATATAATTGTTCAATACGCACAATCGCAGTATTGTTCAATTCTTTTTCACGACGTTTTTCAATCAGGTCGTAATACACCTTACCACCACACAGAACCAGACGGGTTACATCTGACTTGTTGATGTTATCCACTTCATCAATCACGGTCTGGAAGCTACCGTTTGCAAGTTCTTCTAGCGTAGACGTTGCAAGTTTGTGACGAAGAAGAGACTTCGGTGAAGTCACGATCAATGGCTTACGGATTGGACGAATCGCTTGACGACGTAAAGCATGATAAATCTGTGCAGGTGTGGTCGGTGTGATCACTTGCATGTTGTCTTCAGCACATAGCTGTAAGAAACGCTCTAAACGTGCAGATGAATGTTCCGGACCCTGACCTTCAAAACCGTGTGGAAGAAGCATGGTCAAACCACAGACACGTTCCCATTTGGTTTCACCAGACGAGATGAACTGGTCAATCACAACCTGTGCACAGTTCGCGAAGTCACCGAATTGCGCTTCCCAAATGATCAAGCTCTTAGGAAGAGTCGTCGCATAACCATATTCAAATGCCAATACCGCCATTTCTGACAACAATGAGTCATAGATTGCAGTACGCGGCTGGTTTTCTTTCAGGTTACACAGCGGAAGATAAGTTGAACCATCGACCTGGTTATGCAGTTTTGCATGACGGTGCGAGAAGGTACCACGACCTACGTCTTCACCGGTTAAACGAAGCAAGTAACCATCATCTAGTACAGTTGCATACGCCAGAGTTTCAGCAGCACCCCAGTTCAGTGGCATTTCACCCGTTTGCATTTTCAGACGGTCATCGATCACTTTCGCAACCTGACGCTGCATCACGAAGCCTTCAGGAAGTTCGCGCATTTTCGCGCCAAGTTCTTTTAGACGCTCGATCGGGAAAGTCGTATCCCATTCGTCTGTGTAGTCATGACCCAAGTAAGGCGTCCAGTCCACAAACATTTTCTTGTTCGGTTCAAGTACCAGCGCATTGGCAACGTGATTACCCGCTTCCAGATCTGCACGGTAATTTTCAACCATTTGATCTGCATTTGCACGATCAAGAACACCCTGTTGTACCAGTTGATCCGCATAAAGCGTACGCGTGGTCGCTTTCTTGCTAATCACTTGATACATCATTGGTTGAGTTGCAGCCGGCTCATCCGCTTCGTTATGACCACGACGACGGTAGCAGAACATGTCAATCACAACGTCTTTACGGAAAGTATGACGGAAGTCATGAGCCAATTGTGAAATGAATACCACAGCCTCAGGATCATCACCATTGACATGGAAGATCGGTGCCTGGATCATTTTCGCGATATCAGTACAGTATTCTGTAGAACGCGCATCACGTGGATCAGAAGTGGTGAAACCCACCTGGTTATTAATCACAATGTGCACTGTACCACCCACGGTATAACCGCGAGTTTGTGACATCTGGAAAGTTTCCTGGTTGACGCCCTGACCTGCAAATGCAGCATCACCATGTACGATTAATGGCAATACGTCATCGCCGCCAATGTCTTTACGACGTACTTGACGTGCACGTACCGAACCCTCAACCACAGGGCCAACGATTTCCAAATGTGACGGGTTAAACGCCAATGCCAAGTGAACTTCGCCACCTTGGGTCATCACGTTTGAAGAGAAGCCTTGATGGTACTTAACGTCACCAGAACCTTTCTTGTGAATCGATTTACCTTCAAATTCACCAAACAGGTCAGCCGGGTTTTTACCCATGATGTTAACCAAAAGGTTCAAACGGCCACGGTGAGGCATACCGATTACAACTTCTTTACAGCCAACAGAACCTGCACGCTGAATAATTTCGTTAACCATCGGGATGAATGATTCACCCCCTTCAACGCCAAAACGTTTTGCACCAACAAACTTATTACCTAGATATTTTTCCAGGCCTTCAGCTGCGGTTAAACGTTCAAGGACATGTTTCTTTTGTTCAGCATTAAAACCATATTGACCGCGTGCACTTTCCAGACGTTGTTGAATCCAACGTTTCTCTTTGGTGTCCACGATGTGCATGTATTCAGCACCGATTGAACCACAGTAAGTGGCTTCCATTGCCTGAACCATCTCAGCCAAAGTCGCTTCTTCTTTACCGATCGCCAGGTTGCCAGTATTGAATACCGTATCTAGGTCCGACTGAGTTAAACCATGCGCAGCAAGATCTAGATCAGGCACAACTTCACGTTTCGCCAAACCTAATGGATCCAGTTTTGCTTTCTGGTGACCACGATTACGGTATGCAGCAATCAGCTGTAACACGCCAATTTGGCGACGTTCATGCTCTGAGCTGACAGTTGATTGAACAACAGGCTGAATACGGCTTGAATTACGACCTAAAAGTAGGAATTGCTCACGTACATTACTGTGTGGTTGATCACCTTTTGGGAATTTACCGAAGTATTCTTGCCAGTCAGCACCTACTGAATCCGGAGCCGTCAAATACTGCTCATAAAGTTCTTCAATATACGCTGCACTATCAGCGCTAAGTTCAGTGTCAAGACGCAGAGCGTCAGCAACTTCTTGCATTTGTGGACCCATTTCCTATTGCAAAAACATTTTCAGGATGCTTTTTAAGCAAAACCCAGGATTATTAGCGTCAGATTGGTAATATGACACTAGTCCCCCATAAGGCATAAGCCATGAGGCGTTATCACCACACCAAGAAAATCTTGATATGTTTAATGAACAATAACACCCCTCAGCGGTATCATTACTCATTGAATACCCGATCGAAACCGGGCAATTTTTTGCAAATCGACTTAGAAAAAAACAAGTAGGAACAAAGATTTTTTCTAAAGCGACTCAAGCCTACCTTTATATACCAGTCCCTGGTTATGCAATGTTTAAAAAATGTACCTGAAATGGCATTTTCTAAAGATAGTCATAGGCTAAATGCTAACATGTTCTCAAGTTTTCAATTGATTTTTTTGACACATACCTTTCATAAATTGGCTAAATACAGTTCAGATATTTTACTCTAACCTATGGTGCTTTATCTCAAAAATAGATTCAATGTAGACTTAAGTCCTAAGCATTTCCGATAAATAAAAAGAGAGCAAACCTTTCAATCCACTCCCTCCTTAAATTTCCGTTATATAATAACATCGTTCTTGTTATTTTTCAGGTCAGTTTTACAGCTAAAAATCATAAATACCCCAAATAATTACATGTTCTTCTTCTATGGCACTTAACATCACCCGTCATTTCCTGACTACCTGACTCAACTTTATACATTTTAAGTATAGTATCTTTATTTTTATCTGATGATTTTTTATTTTGCTTCAATGGTTTGCACAAAAAAAGCACACCTTGTGGTGTGCTTTTTTCCAAACTGCTATCAGCAGCCTATTAACCTGCCATATCTAAAAGCATATTACGGATATGACCGATTGCTTTAGTTGGGTTCAAGCCTTTAGGACACACAGATACACAGTTCATGATGCCTTTACAACGGAACAATGAGAATGGATCGTCAAGACGAGCCAAACGCTCTTGTGTTCCAGTATCACGCGAGTCAATGATGAAGCGGTAAGCGTTCAACAATGCTGAAGGACCCAGGAACTTGTCCGGGTTCCACCAGAATGACGGACATGAGGTTGAACAACATGCACATAGAATACATTCATACAGACCATCAAGATGCTCACGCTCTTCAGGAGACTGTAAACGTTCCTTTGGAGGCGCAGGCTGGTTGTTAATCAAGAATGGATGGATCTTGTTGTACTGATCGTAGAACTGGTTCATGTCAACCACCAGATCTTTCACTACAGGAAGACCAGGCAATGGACGAACAGTAATTTCATTTGGTAAATCGTTCAGGTTCCAAAGACACGCCAAACCATTTTTACCATTGATGTTTACACCATCAGAACCACAAATACCTTCACGACATGAACGACGGAACGTTAAAGATTCGTCTTGTACTTTTAATGCTAGAAGTGCATCAAGCAACATACGGTGCTTGTCAGTCAATTCCAGTTTAAAAGTCTGCATGTACGGTGCTTTATCCTTGTCAGGATCATAGCGGTAGATATGAAATGTACGAGTACCTCTACTCATCTGAATTCTCCTGATTAGAATGTACGTGGTTTAGGTGGAATCGCGTCAACCGACAATGGACGGTAACGAACTGGCTTGTACTCAAGACGGTTGTCCACAGAGAACCATAATGTGTGCTTCATCCACTCATCATCACGACGACCATATGGATAATCCGCATGATCCGGTGACAATTCGAAATCTACCACAGTATGCGCACCACGACATTCTTTACGCGCAGCAGCTGAAATTAAGGTCGCTTTTGCAACTTCATACAAGTTTTCAACTTCTAATGCTTCAACACGTGCAGTGTTAAATACTTTAGATTTGTCTTTCAAATGAATATTACGAACACGTGGCTCAATTGCAAGAATCTGCTTTACACCTTCCTCAAGTAGTGCCGATGTACGGAATACACCTGCATGATCTTGAACGATGTCACGAATCGCATCTGCAACTTCCTGAGCATTCTCACCTGTTGTGGATTCGTCAAGTTTACGAATACGCGCAACCGTTTGCTCAAGTACCGTTGTTGGTAGTGGCTCGTACTCATCACCGTGATGTTTAGTCACATAATCGATGATGTGTTTACCCGCAGCCTTACCAAATACCACCAAGTCAAGCAGTGAGTTGGTACCTAAACGGTTTGCACCATGTACAGATACACATGAACATTCACCAATTGCATAGAAACCTTTCACTGGCTTAGTGAAATCACGTTCGGCTGCATTGGTCGAATAAACATCGGCATCCTTGTTGTAATGTGCCGCCAGCGCTTCAGTTTCGCGTGACTCAGGCACAACAACCTGACCATGAATATTGGTTGGAATACCACCCATTTGGTAATGGATTGTTGGTACTACTGGAATTGGTTCTTTGGTGATATCCACGTTCGCGAATTTCTTGCCAATCTCGAATACCGATGGCAGACGCTTCATGATCGTATCCGCACCTAAATGCGTCATATCAAGCAGGATATAGTCACCCTTAGGACCACAACCACGACCTTCTTTGATTTCCTGGTCCATAGAACGTGATACGAAGTCACGTGGCGCCAAGTCTTTCAAAGTTGGAGCATAACGCTCCATGAACGGTTCGCCATCTTTGTTACGAAGGATTGCACCTTCACCACGACAGCCTTCAGTCAGCAATACACCTGCACCCGCAACACCCGTAGGGTGGAACTGCCAGAATTCCATATCTTGCAATGGAATACCTGCACGCGCCGCCATGCCAAGACCGTCACCAGTATTGATATAGGCATTGGTAGATGCACGGTAAACACGACCCGCACCACCGGTAGCAAACAATGTGGCCTTACCTTGGAATACGGCAATTTTACCAGTTTCCTGGTCAATTGCAGTGACACCAAGTACGTCGCCTGCTTCGTTACGGATCAAATCAAGTGCGATCCATTCTACGAAGAATTGCGTACCCATTTTCACGTTGCTTTGATAAAGCGTGTGAAGAAGTGCGTGACCTGTACGGTCGGCAGCAGCACATGCACGTGGCACCGCTTTTTCACCGTAGTTCGCAGAGTGACCACCGAATGGACGCTGGTAAATTGTACCATCAGCGTTACGGTCAAATGGCATACCCAAGTGTTCTAATTCGTATACCACTTGAGGTGCTTCACGCGTCATAAATTCGATTGCGTCTTGGTCACCTAACCAGTCCGAACCTTTTACTGTGTCGTAGAAATGGTAGTGCCAGTTATCTTCTTGCATATTACCAAGAGATGCACCAATACCACCCTGCGCTGCCACAGTGTGAGAACGGGTTGGGAAAACTTTGGTCAGTACCGCAACTTTCAAACCAGCTTGAGCAAGTTGGTAAGACGCACGCATACCTGAACCACCACCACCCACGATGACTGCATCGAAGGTTTCGTGTGGAATATTTGTGTAATCTTCTTTAGGGTTTATAGCGCCCATGATTGTTTCCTATCAATTCGCCCAAAAAATCTGGATCGCCCAGATTGCATATGCCAACACAGCAATAATCACTGCTGAAGTCAGTACAATACGCAAACCATTCGCCGAAGGACCCATTTGACGAGTCGTCACATAGTCTGTGAAAACTTGCCACATACCAATCCAAGCGTGTGCAACAAGAGATAAGACTGACAATAAAGATAGAATCTTCATTGGAGTTGTCATCATGAAGCCATACCATTGTTCATAGCTGAATCCACTGTTACACAGGATCCAACCCAAAATAACAACGGTATAAACAGCCAAAATAACAGCACTAACACGTTGGAGAAACCAATCGCGAGAACCTGAACCTGTTAAACCAGTAGCGCTTTTCATTAGAGTACGATCCATACAAATGCTGCAACAATACCGATTGCAGACAAGATTAATGCGATAGTAGATGCGACACGGCCACTTTCTAATTCTTCAGCAACGCCAATGTCAGCAAGTAAATGCTTAACACCCGCAATAAAGTGAAAAATCAAGCCGGCGACAAATACCCATACAATGAAGCGAACAATGAAACCATTCATGATTTCTTGAACTTGCGCAAAACCTTCAGGTGAAGACAGTGATTTGTCTAAAATCCAGAGAAGGACCGGTACGAGTAAGAATACGATAACACCTGAAAGACGGTGTAGAATTGATGCAATAGCCACGGGTGATTTTAAGTTTACTTCTAAAACTTGACCCATGGACAAATTGACAGGTCTGTTGCTTTTCACAGCGGGCATCCTGTAAGTAAAAACTCCATCCGGAGTTTGTTGGAATTAATTCGAAGGAAAGCTGGCATTCTTAGGCAAATACATGCCTAAAATCAAAACGACACTGAATTATAAAACGTCAACTATTAAAACACAAACAGATGGATTTGGCTTTTTCAAGAAAAACCCTTTAAATAAGAATCATTAACAACAACATGTGAGGTTCTTTAGTGACTAAGAATCCACTAATTTTCATCTATATAATTGTTTTTAAATAATTAACTTGATCAATTTACTCTGTTATTCTTTTTAAAGCCAATTACCGCTATTTAGACTAAAGATGCACAGTTACAGCACAAATCTTATTTAAAATCTCGATTTAATTTAAATGGAAATCAAGCTCATACAGGTAGTGCAGCAGTTATTAAGATGGGTCTGCTTTCAGGTATAATTATAACCTGAGCTTAAAGAGTCACTTAGACTGCACTCGATGATGGGTTTTTTGATCGCTTTAGAGGATTTGGATTCGAAAAATCACTCATTTATTTTTAGACTGGGGATCTTTGCTGCAAAGTTGGCCATTTATTAAGCTATTTTTTAATCAATTGAATCAAGTCAAAAATTTAATTAATTGCTTTTATTTATAATTCTGCATGTGCAAAGGAAATGAGTAAAAACCATGTAAGTTATGAGATTTATATAGTTTTAACAACTCCCAATAAGATCAGCGATACTTTTTCGCAGCATTTCTTAGTCTGAAAAAACGCTTACAAATAATTCAGGCCCTCTATTTTTTTCTGCACCTCTGTTTAAATTTGACTTATTATAGAGGTTTGATGCTGTGATTTTACTGAACTTTTTATACCAAGATGGTGTGACTAAGCCGCTGTGCAAGCGTCATTTTTTCATCCATAAGTATAATTGACAAAATTTCAGTACTCACTAATCTTATAGCAAATTTTTGATCCATCCGTTTTGTGCATTAAAAGATTGATAGACAACTCGGATATACATTCACCAGGACAGGAGATCTATTGAATGTCTGAAGCAACTGGCAAGAAAGCCGTTTTACAGCTTGATGGCAAAGAAATTGAACTACCAATTTACAGCGGCACATTGGGCCCAGATGTAATCGACGTTAAAGATGTGTTGGCTGCAGGTCACTTTACTTTTGATCCTGGTTTTATGGCAACAGCGGCGTGCGAGTCTAAAATCACCTTCATCGACGGTAACAAAGGTGTACTTTTACACCGTGGCTACCCAATTGATCAATTGGCGACTAAAGCTGATTACCTAGAAACTTGCTATTTACTTCTTAATGGCGAACTTCCGACTGCTGAGCAAAAAGAAGAATTCGACGCTAAAGTACGTAACCACACAATGGTTCACGACCAAGTTAGCCGCTTCTATAACGGTTTCCGTCGTGATGCGCATCCTATGGCGATTATGGTGGGTGTTGTTGGTGCGTTATCTGCGTTCTACCACAACAATCTGGACATCGAAAATGTTGATCACCGTGAAATCACAGCGATCCGTTTAATTGCGAAGATCCCTACTTTAGCGGCTTGGAGCTACAAGTACACAATCGGTCAACCGTTTGTTTACCCACGTAACGACTTGAACTACGCTGAAAACTTCCTTCACATGATGTTCGCGACTCCTGCTGATCGTGATTACAAAGTTGATCCTATCCTTGCTAAAGCAATGGATCGTATCTTCACGCTTCATGCTGACCATGAACAAAATGCCTCTACGTCTACAGTACGTTTAGCTGGTTCTACTGGTGCTAACCCGTATGCATGTATTGCTGCTGGTATCTCGGCACTTTGGGGCCCTGCTCATGGCGGCGCGAACGAAGCTGTTCTTAAGATGCTTGATGAAATCGGCTCTGTAGAAAACGTTGCTGGCTTCATGGAAAAAGTGAAGACTAAAGAAGTTAAACTGATGGGCTTCGGTCACCGAGTTTACAAAAACTTCGATCCACGCGCGAAAGTCATGAAAGAAACTTGTGACGAAGTTCTTGGTGCGCTTGGCATCAACGATCCACAACTTGCTTTGGCTATGGAACTTGAACGTATTGCGCTTTCTGACGAATACTTCATCAAACGTAACCTATACCCGAACGTAGACTTCTACTCAGGTATCATCCTTAAAGCGATTGGTATCCCGACAGAAATGTTTACTGTGATCTTCGCGCTTGCACGTACTGTTGGCTGGATCAGCCACTGGTTAGAAATGCACAGCGGTCCTTACAAGATCGGTCGTCCTCGTCAGCTTTATACTGGTGAAGTTCAACGCGATATCGCTCGTTAATTCGAACGGCGTTGCAAGACAGAAAAACCACCCTTTGGGGTGGTTTTTTTAGTGCTGACAAAATCCTACATATAGCCTCTTTAATCCATTTTAAAATGCATGAACCTCAACCATATTCATAGATTGAAAACTTGAACAGGATCTGTGCTTGATGTTGTTGTATGCCCTACCGTTTATTTTAAGATTCATCCGTTTTGAACAGTTTAAGTGCCGTAACTTAACGGCCGGTGAAATCAGAATCTGTCAGCAGGTATTTGGCAATCTGATTGACTATTCGGCAGTCAGAATCATGAATCACCCTTATTTACCCTGGCAATCCAGCCATGTGATTATGGCGCCCAGTGGTTATATCCATGCACGAAATTTAAATTATCGGGAAGACTATTCATGTGAAAGCTTGGCCTATCAAGCACTGTTTATTCATGAGATGACCCATATTTATCAATACCAACAGCAGATTAATGTGGTTTTAAAAGGCGCATTTCTACAAAGTGCTTATTTTTTAAGCTTAGGGAAATATAATCCTTACAAATATCAATTTAATCCCAACAAATCATTTTCACAGTATAATATTGAACAACAAGGTGATATTGCCCGAGATATTTTTCTTAAAAAAATACCCAATATTATTTTAGATAGCCAAACAATTGTTTGATATATAATCATTTTTATTCAAAATATCATCTTGATTTGGCATTTTGAAAATTAAGGCCATGAATAAATGATTTAAATCCTGAGATTTATTCATGTGCAGAAAACCTACATATTCTTTATTTTTGGATAATAACTTTTCATTTCAACATTCATTCTCGCAAAACAGCTCTAGCTTCTGGATTAAATTTCGATAAAATAACCCAAGTATGATATTTTAGCTCGCAGATCAAGATTTAACGATCATGTGATAAAGACGTTTTTTCTTTTGCCATTTGGCATTTTTTTTAAGTATCAAAATGCACTCAGCTGGATAATTAGAATTATAAAAATCAGTGATTTAGTGTATTAACCTATAGGAATAGGATTTAATTGGAATGAAAAGTTTTAAAATTGCGATTGCTCAGCTCTCTCCACATGTGGGCAATTTGGATGCAAATACTCAAAAAATGATTGATCAGGCCAATCAGGCTAAAAAAGATAAGGCTGATCTGATTATCTTCCCTGAGCTTGCAATCTTGGGCTACCCTGCAGAAGATCTATTAATTCGTCCAAGTCTGGCCAAACGCACCAAAGCTGCTTTTGAAAAACTGACTGAAGTCAAAGATATTGTGATGGTCTTCGGTTTTGTAAATCAAACTGAAGATGGCCAGCGTTATAACTCAGCAGCCGTCATGAAAGATGGTGAGGTGCTGGGTATTTATAACAAACAGGTGTTGCCAAACTATGGTGTATTTGATGAAAAGCGTTATTTCAGTGAAGGTCATCAACATCTGGTATTTGAATATCTCGGACACAAATTTGGTGTGCTGATTTGTGAAGACGCATGGTCTTTAGCTACTGTACAGCAGCTGGCAAAACTCAATATCGAAACTGCTCTGGTACTGAATGCCTCTCCATATGAAGTGGGTAAACCACAACACCGTATCGAGACCATGGCAGCTCTGGTAAAACAATTGAATATCAATCTGGTCTATTGTAACCAGGTCGGTGGTCAGGATGATCTGATCTTTGACGGTACCAGCTTTGCGTTAAATAAATCTGGCGAAGTCGCGCTACAGGCCCCAAGTTTCCAGGAAAGCCTTTCTATCGCAGAATATGATGCTGAACAGCTTCAATTTAGCAAAGGTACAATTACACCTGCGCTGGACACCATGGCTGAGATCTATCAGAGCCTGGTGATGGCAACCCGTGATTATGTACAGCGTTCTGGCTTCCCCGGCGTGATTCTGGGCCTATCGGGTGGGATCGATTCTGCCCTGACCCTTGCGATTGCTGCAGATGCCATTGGTGCAGACAAAGTTCAGGCGGTCATGATGCCTTATACCTATACCGCACAAATCAGCGTAGAAGATGCGGCTGAACAAGCAAAAAATATGGGGGTAACCTTTGGTATTGCCGAAATCAATCCGGTAGTAAACGGCTTTATGCAGGTACTCTTCCCGTTCTTTGGAAGCGCCCCGGCAGATGCGACTGAGGAAAACCTGCAAGCACGTTCGCGTGGCACCTTATTAATGGCGCTTTCCAACAAGTTCGGCAATCTGGTGCTTGCGACCGGAAATAAATCTGAACTGGCTGTGGGTTATTGCACGCTGTATGGTGACATGGTCGGTGGCTATGCCGTCTTGAAAGATGTGTACAAAACCATTGTGTTTGAACTGGCGAAATATCGTAACAGTATTTCAGAAACACCCGTGATTCCAGAACGTGTCATTACTCGCCCACCATCAGCAGAATTGCGTCCAGATCAGGTCGATCAAGACTCTTTACCTTCGTATGACATTCTGGATGCCATCCTGTATTCATACATCGAAGAAGACATGAGTCAAGACGATATTATTGACAAAGGTTTTGATGCCGAGGTGGTGAAAAAAGTCATCCGTCTGGTCGACATGAATGAATACAAGCGCCGCCAAGGTGCAATTGGACCACGAATCAGTTCACGTTCTTATGGGCGCGAACGTCGTTATCCAATCGTCAATGGCTGGAAAGCAGGTAACTAAGCCCTTTTCTTAGTTATTTAAATCGAATCGCCCGAGTGAATACTGGGGCGATTTTTTTATATCGACGCTAAAAGTAGAAAATTAATCAACAATCACAGAAAAATAATTTTGGAAATATCTGAAAATTTACTGGATGCTTCAAATAATTTTTATCATGCGCCATACTTTTTAAAAGACAAAAAAAGAGACCAAGCTGAGAGCTTGGTCTTTTAAAATGGTGGCTATGACGAGACTTGAACTTGTGACCCCCGCATTATGAGTGCGGTGCTCTAACCAACTGAGCTACATAGCCGTAAACTGTGTGCGCATTATCGTAATTTCAGGTGCTATCGTCAAGCATTTTAAAACACAAATGTTCAGTCTTTATGCAAATGAAGAATAAACTCTTAAACTTTAAACAATATTAGATTTTTTATTTGGTATTTCACATATTCTTATGAAGAACTTTAATGCTTGGAGCTTTCACCGATGTACAAAATTAACATACTGATTCTTTTGCTCAGCACTTTAGCAATCACCGCCTGCCAAGTGATTTCTCCTATTTTTGTCAACTATAATGGAGTACGTCGCGATGTGGCACAGTGGATTAATCATCAACAATTCATGAGCATGCAACAGAAACGCACCTTGGCGCAATTAAGTCGGGCTCAACAGCAAATCAAGCGTTATCCGGAATATGATCAGACTCAACGACTGGCCATTGCCAAAGAAAATCAGATTGCATTCTATTGTGCACGTTTGCATGTGAACGAACATAAAATCCAGCAACTGCAACAACAAATTTTCGCACCTGAGACGCATTCGATTTTAAATCAATATGAACAACTGGCACCACAAATCAAATTGGACCCGGCATCCATTCAATGTGATTGACAATCAGCTTGAATATTCCTGTAAATTCATATAATTCAATTATTTAAAATCAATAAACCATGAAACTTAAAACTCAGAAACCTGCGCTTAACTGTTTAATCTATTAGACATTATACCTATGTATTTACTTGGTTTTATTTTTATACAATACAGGCTATGATCAAAGTATAAACAACTATTCGTACTCGGTTTAACGTGTCATCATTTTTATAACACTTAATTCCCAACAGGAGAATTCTAATGCCTTTTGAACATATTTTAGTCCCTATTGACGGTTCGGAAACATCTTATGCTGCCGTTGATAAAGCAGTCGAAGTTGCCAAAGCATTTAACAGTAAAGTGACAGTGGTACAGGTACTGACACTCGACCCTTATATTGCTGCGGAATATATCTCTGCAGCGCAAACCAACGACCTGATTGAACGTGCCCGCACCTCGATCTTAAAAACTCTGGATGAAGCCAAAGCAAAATTCTCTGGTGCAGGTGTTGAAGTAGATACCCAGCTACTTGAAGGCCAGGTGATTTATAGCGAGATTGTCAAAGCAGCGAAAGATTTAAATTCTGACCTGATCATAATTGGTTCACATGGCCGTACTGGCTTCAAGAAACTGTTCCTGGGCAGCGTAGCTCAAAGCATTCTAGGTCAGGCCGATATTCCAGTGATGGTTATTCGCAAGTAATCCGTGCATCAAACTTAAAATCCCCACTTTCTAAAAGCGGGGATTTTTTATATCTAGACCCAACCATCCCACTGATAGCGTTTTAAATCCACACGATCACCGTCAAGTACAATCCCTTCCTGTATCAGCTTTTGTTGCTGAATATTCTGGCCAGATGAATCAAGCTTGTTCAGACTGATTTTAGCTTGTGCATTGATCACCCGATACCAGGGAATGTCGGTATTTTCTTCCAGATGACTTAAAACCCGACCCACTAAACGTGCATGTTGAGGTAAACCGGCCAGTCTGGCAATCTGCCCATAGGTTGCAACTTTTGCATAAGGGATCTGACTGACCACAGTCAAAATCATCTCTGCCATTTCCTGACTGGCTGAACTTGTCTTGCTGCATTTCATCTGTTCAATAGTACCTGTAAATAAAAGATCACGCCCTGATCCCCCTATTAACAGCTATAAGAAAATGAGCAAGCCTGATTCAAACAATCTCATTTCACTATTAAACATAATCCAGTAGCGCTTTATCTTCTGGATTTTATCTTTAGAAATTATCTGGATTTTCCAGCCGTTTTACCTCTTGAACTTTGTCTGGATGATGTACGGTAGCAACACCATCGATATCTTTCTGATCAATCAGAATCTCTGGCTGAAAAATAGTGATGGTTTCATTTCCTTTGACATCTTCTCCGACAATATATTGAAAACCCTTACGGTTCAGCTTGTGGCACATACGCTGGTACCAGCCTTTAAAGCCCTGTGTGTCTTCCTCGGGATTATAGTAAAAAGCATTCATCACTGCAGGTAAGCCCAGACCACACACCAGACCCGACAAGAGCACCACAATAAAGGTATAGCCCACCAAGATACTGCTATAAGCCTCTAGCTGAGGAATATTGGCCACCGCCAGAATAAGCGCCAGGGAAATCCCGCCACGCACACCGCCCCAGGACAAAATCGTTAAACTGCCGTTATAGCTTTTTCGGCGTATTTTGGGGAACATGGCAAATGCCAAGTGATTGGCAGCAAAGCGCGCTAAATGTAAAATAATAAATGCCACAATCCCGCCCAAGACCAGACTGGTACTCAGGTCAAGAATAAACAACTCCAAGCCAATCAGAGTAAACAGGAAGGAGTTAATAATCCCTTCAACCGTATGCCAGAAATGGTTCACGTCACCAATATCGGCATCGGCCAGAATTTCTTTCCATTTATTACCGACAATTAAGCCACCAATGACACAGGCAATCGGTGCTGAAGCATGGGCCAATAAAGCAATAAGATAAGAGCCACATGCCAATAAAGCAGTGGTCAGAATCAGTGACTCCATTTCATGCTTGCCACGCAAAATTCTTAATATTGCAAAGCCAAATCCCAGACCAATCAGTACGGCCACCACAATCTCATACAATAAAGTTTGCATGACAGCCAGTACCGTAAAGTTTTCGCCTTGCAGAACATTGAGCAAGGTCATAAATAAGGCGATACACATGGCATCATTAAATAACGATTCGCCTTCCAGCTTGACAATCAGATGATGCGGTGCGCGAACTGAACTCAATACACCTTTAATGCCGATCGGATCAGTCGCCCCCAAAGCCGCACCAAGTAATAACAACACCAGTAAATCCACATGATTACCAATCAGGAACTGATAGCCATATAAAACTGCACCAAAGAACACCGCGCAAAAGACCAACGCTAAACTTGCCAAAATACCAATCGGTCGCCAATGATTACGTAAATCTGAAACCTTAAACTTCAGTGCAGATGAGGTCAGAATAAAGCAGATCACCCCATTGATCAGAAAGTCATAAAAATCGATATTACGAACAGCCTGCTCGATATTGTCAATATTAATACTAAAGAATGGATTACCTTGTAATAAACTGGCGCCCCATTGCAAAATAAAAACAAAGATGGCCGAAACAATCGGAACACCGATCGCTTGCGGAAAACCTAAAACACGCTTATTAAACATAGTGGTGGCAATGGAAAGTGCAAAGACCACCGTGAGTAGCTGAAGAAAAAAGAAATTTCCCATTCGGTTTCCTAAAGTCGGGCGAGATGGAGCAATATGCGCCGAGCGGCATGGTCAAAATAGAGATTTGAATAGCAGAGCATTAGTAAAAAGGCATTCTAGCAAAACAAGTTTAATCCTCTTTTTATCGAATTGAGTTAAGTTTCTTTTCAGTATTTCCGAATGATGATTTAACATACAGATCAGCACTCGGCTTTTGCTTTCCCATCTTTCTATTTTGAATTTTTCTCCCATGCACCAAACTGTCAAAACCATTTTTCGTCTTTGTTTTGCGAGCGTGATTTTTCTGATCACCTTATCCTTATGTTTTACCTGCTTCGCTAAAATTCAGGAGATTCTGCAGGCAGAACAGCATTATCAGCAGGCAACCCGTATTCCCTTGAAAAGTACAACTGGCGAACAGTATGTTTTGGTATCTAATAACCAGCGACCGGACAATGCCATTTTTATTCTGATTGCAGG
This sequence comes from Acinetobacter sp. YH12255, assembly GCF_013417355.1. Lineage (NCBI taxonomy): Bacteria > Pseudomonadati > Pseudomonadota > Gammaproteobacteria > Moraxellales > Moraxellaceae > Acinetobacter > Acinetobacter sp. YH12255. The sequence goes on along the minus strand of NZ_VPEC01000020.1, from coordinate 35,123 downwards.
AAATGGTTATGTGGCCAAAATCAATTGTGAGCATTACAGTGCTTTATGTAGTGATGAGGACAATCAATCACATACCCGTCAAATCCAGAGCGTCCACCTAATTAAAGCGGGAAATCTGTTTTATATTGAAAAAATTCAATTTAGAGATAGCCGGACTGGCAAAGTCACGGCTCTCGAATATACCAACCATGATATGCAGCAGTTCTATCAAAATGACATCAACAATCTCAAATATACGGTCTTTGCCATTGCCTTATTTGCTTTGGCCGCCTTATTTGTCAGTATCAAGATATTAAGAAATTTCCGGCGTTTTCTGCATAAATAAAAAAGGATTGCCTGCTCCACAGGTGCCCCACAATTGAATTAAGTAGATTTTGGAGATGCGAGTGTGACAAGGAGGTCACACCTTAGCCATCACGACAAGCATGTTGTGTATGGCGAACAAAAGACTTTTGCCTGCTTTTGACCTGTCAAAAGCAGGATTTCATGACGTCATAGATTCAAACTATAACCAAAGTTAAAATGATGAGAAGCAGTGGCACCTGCTCCTTTTTTATCTGGAAACAAGCTAAATATTTTGGTTAAAGGTATCGCAATTCGAAACCTGACCCGATTTCAAGCCGGTATTAAACCACTGTACGCGCTGCGCACTGCTGCCATGGGTAAAGCTGTCCGGTACCACCTGCCCGCGAGCACGTTTCTGTAAATAGTCATCACCAATTTTATGTGCGGCATCCATAGCTTCCTGCACATCTCCCTGTTCTAGAAACTGGGTGCGCTGATGATTATGGTAGGCCCAGACTCCAGCCAGACAGTCTGCCTGCAATTCTTGGCGCACTGAAAGCTGGTTACTCTGTACCTCGCTTGCCTGCTGACGTGCCTGCTGTACTTGAGAGGAAATCCCCAAAATCGTCTGGATATGATGACCTACTTCATGGGCCACCACATAAGCCTGCGCAAAATCTCCGGCCTGATCATTACGGGAGAGCTCGGTGGCATTCTGTTCCCCACTAATCCCCATCTGAGTACGCATATCTTTAAAGAATGCGGTATCGATATAAACTTTCTGGTCTGCCGGACAGTAGAAAGGTCCCATCGCCGCCTGAGCCGTACCACAACCCGAATTCACAATGCCATTGAACAAAACCAGTTTCGGGGGAACATACTGCTGATTTAACTGCTGCTGAAACACCTGAGTCCAGGTATCTTCAGTATCTGCCAGTACGGTGCCGACAAAATCAATCGACTCCTGCTGTTCCGGTGTCGGATTTTCCAGCCCCCGTGTTTCCGCCGTACCCGATACGCCTTGGGTGACCTGTTTGGTGGTTTGATAAGCTTGCTGTGGATCGACGCCGAAGAATTTCCAGGCCACAAAAGCCACAATCAACCCAATAATACTGATTCCGCCAGCTTTGGCACCACCACCGCGACGGTCTTCTACATTACTACTGACACGACGACCTTTCCAACGCATAGTTTTTTCCTTTTCTTCATCTGCTCAATTTGCAGATATTTTTGCATCTTAAGCTTTTGATGATTTGGGCCAGATTTTTTTAATCAGGCTGATGACCAGCATCACCAGCAGACCCGCTAAAATTCCCACGGCGAAATTAATCAAGGTCGGTGTCAGGGCACCTACAATATTTCCGATACTGGGAATATCCTGTACATAGCTAACACTATCTTCAGTAAAGTGGTGAATAACAGGAATAGCATGATTAATAATTCCCCCACCGACCAGGAACATCGCAGCAGTTCCAACAACTGATAAAATTTTCATCAGAATCGGGGCAAATGCCAACAAGCCGCGTCCTATTTGTTGTTTAAAATCGGACTGCTGCTCGGTCAGATGCAGACCGATATCATCCAGTTTGACAATCAGGGCAACAAAACCATAGACCCCGATGGTCATCACGATCGCGATCAGGCTTAAAACGGTAACTTTGGTCAGCATAGAGGCTGCTGCCACCGTCCCCAAGGTAATCACGATAATTTCAGCCGAAAGGATAAAGTCGGTGCGAATCGCGCCTTTGACTTTTTCATTTTCAAACTGGTGCAAATCTGTTTCAGTCTGGATCAGTTGCTCACGGGCCTGTTCAGCATCCTTGGCCTTCGGTGTATACAAGGTGTGTACGATTTTTTCCACGCCTTCATAACACAGAAACAAACCACCCAGCACCAATAAGGGGTTAATCAGCCAGCCGGCAATAAAGCTGATTAACAAGGCCAGCGGCACTAAAATCAGCTTATTGACAAAAGAACCTTTGGCCACTTTCCAGACTACTGGTAATTCACGATCTGCCCGTACGCCTGACACTTGCTGTGCATTTAAAGCCAGATCATCACCGAGGACGCCTGCTGTTTTTTTGGCTGCCATTTTGCTCATCACAGCCACATCATCCAAGACCGTCGCAATATCATCTAATAATAGTAATAAACTGCTCGCCATACTTATTATCCTTATCATATTTCAGTTTATTTTAATCAAAATTCTTAAAAATATTGTATTCACTTGTTTAATTAATAAGATTTTTTTAATACAGCTTTTTTTCTGGCTGACAATCAAAAACAGAATACCGTACAATATTGCCATTCGTTAAAATACAGCTGTAGTACTGACTACCCTTTGGAATAAATAATGAGTAATCAAGATAATCGTCCAGTGATCTTGACGGGCGACCGTCCTACCGGACAACTTCACCTCGGCCACTTTGTCGGTTCATTACGCTCTCGTGTAGGCCTGCAAGATTCTCACCATCAACACTTGTTACTTGCTGATGCTCAAGCACTCACCGATAATGCCGATAATTTTGAAAAAGTACGTCGTAACATTATTGAAGTGGCAACGGATTATCTGGCTGTCGGTATTGATCCAACTAAAACTACAATTTGTGTTCAGTCATGTTTACCTGCCTTAAACGAACTGACGATGCTTTACCTCAATTTCGTGACGGTGTCACGTTTAGAGCGTAACCCGACCATTAAATCTGAAATCCAGATGCGTGGTTTTGAGCGCGATATTCCAGCGGGTTTCTTATGCTACCCGGTGGCTCAGGCAGCAGACATTACGGCATTCAAGGCCACTGTTGTTCCTGTGGGTGAAGATCAGATTCCAATGATCGAACAGACCAATGAAATCGTGCGTCGTCTGAACCGTCAAATCGGTCATGACCTGTTACCAGAATGTAAAGCGCTACTGTCTAATGTCGGCCGCCTTCCTGGTTTTGATGGCAAGGCGAAAATGTCAAAATCTTTGGGCAATACCATTGTGCTGGATGCGACAGATAAAGATATTAAAAAAGCCGTCAACGCCATGTATACCGATCCGAATCATCTTCGTGTGGAAGACCCAGGTCAGGTTGAAGGCAATGTAGTATTCACTTATCTGGACGCCTTTGATCCAAATAAAGAAGAACTGGAAGAACTCAAAGCTCATTATCGTCGCGGTGGCTTGGGCGATGGTACGGTGAAAAAACGTCTGGAAGGCATTCTCAAAGAACTGATCGGTCCAATCCGTGAGCGCCGTATTGAACTGGCTAAAGACCCTGACTATATTATGGATATTTTAAAGACCGGAACAGATAAATGTTGTGATATTACCCAGGCGACTTTAGATGAAGTGAAAACCGGTTTAGGTGTATTCCGTTTCTAACATAAACTGATCACCTAAAGCTCTTCATATGAAGGGCTTTTTTATTGCGAGGTGTTTATGCACGATAAAGCAGCAAACTCGCCCATAGAATCTCCATAGTTTTAACCTTAATTAACATCTATTAACATGAATACTGCTGAGTCAAGCCTTATCGGGTCGTAATATAGCTACATACAGTAAGGAATCAGATTTAACTCTCTCCACAGTTAATCTTGATGTAGTTTGAAAAAAACATTCCTTTTTCTACGCAATGATCACCCCAATCATTGCGTTTTTTTTGTCTTTAATTTTTTAGTATAGCGATTTAAAGCATAAAAAAACCCGCCTAAGCGGGTTTTCTAAAATTCAGCACTTATGCATTTTTATGACGCATATGCGGGAACAAGATCACATCACGGATACTTGCTGCATTAGCAAAGATCATCACCAGACGGTCAATACCAATACCTTCACCGGCTGTTGGCGGTAGGCCATATTCCAGTGCTTCTACAAAGTCTGCATCATAATGCATCGCTTCATCATCACCCGCATCTTTTTCCGCAACCTGTGCCTGGAAACGTTCCGCCTGGTCGATTGGATCATTTAATTCCGAGAAGCCATTTGCCAGTTCACGACCACCAATAAAGAATTCAAAACGGTCGGTGATGTGCGGATTATCATCATTACGACGTGCCAATGGAGAAGTTTCCGCTGGATATTCCGTAATGAATGTTGGTTGACGCAGTTTGGTTTCAACTGTTTCTTCAAACACAATCGTTTGCAGTTTACCCAGACCAAAACCTGGCTTCACTTGCTCTTTCAATTCTTCTTGAAGGAATTTTGCCAGGAACTCACGGTCATTGACATTTTCCGGAGTAAATTGCGGGTTATTTTCCAGAATTGCATCAAACATTGAAATTTTCTTGAATGGCCCTTTGAAGCTATACACTTCATCACCATAAGGTACATCGGTCGAACCCAAGATATCCAGCGCCAGTTTTTCCAGCATCTGCTCGGTCAATTCCATCAGATCTTTATAATCTGCATAGGCTTGATAGAATTCAATCATGGTGAATTCTGGGTTGTGACGCGTAGATACCCCTTCGTTACGGAAGTTACGGTTAATTTCGAACACACGTTCAAAACCACCCACCACCAAACGTTTTAAATAAAGCTCTGGCGCAATACGCAAGAACAATGGCATATCTAGTGCATTATGATGCGTTTCAAACGGACGCGCAGAAGCACCGCCTGGGATCACATGCATCATTGGCGTTTCAACTTCCATATAACGTTTTTCAGTCAGGAAGGCACGAATACCTGCAACCACTTTGGCACGAATTTCAAACGTTTTACGGGTTTCTTCGTTCACGATCAGATCAAGATAACGTTTACGATACTTCACTTCAGTATCATTCAGACCGTGGAACTTGTCTGGCAGCGGACGCAATGATTTGGTTAATAATTCAAAATGTTCGATGTGTACATACAGATCGCCTTTGCCTGAACGACCGATATAACCTTCGATTGCAATAATGTCGCCAAGGTCTAGACCTTTGATGGTCGCAAGTACATCTGCAGCGAGTTCTTTACGGGCGACATAAAGCTGAATACGACCTGTCATGTCCTGGATCACAATAAATGAACCACGGTTTAACATCACACGACCGGCAACTTTGACGTAGACCTTTTCGCCTGCTTCAATTTCTTCTTTAGATTTATCAGCGAACTGGTCTTGTAAATCTTGGGCATAATGCTCACGCTTAAAGGTATTTGGCCATGGGCTTTTACCAGTTTCTTGTGCCTGAGCTTCGATTTGCTTTAACTTGGCATGACGCTGTGCAATTAAATCGTTTTCGGAAATGATTTGTTCAGAAGTCGATTGAGCGTTAGTTTGCGTCATCTCTGCCTCGAATAAGATTAGTTAAAAAATAGAAGTTGCATAGGATAGCAGAAATCCTACCCGAATCGTAGCTTAAACACTCTCAGGAAGCGGCTTTTCTTTGGAAAAATCCACTATCTCGGCATTTTCCCAACCTTATCCCGTCAATCTAATCCACTCTACCAATACAATTCAGCTCGATTTGGAGCCGATTATGCGATTACTTAGATGAAAGTCCTAGTGTGTGATGAGGTAGAGCAAATTACTGCACAGAAAAATGCTGGCTTAGACCAATAGCTAACTGCCTTGAATGTCCACACGTTCTACAATGATGCTCAGATTGAAGATGATGTGCCAATCAATAAATACCAATATGGCATGCCCCATAAAAATGAGTAAGATTATGTCTAAGATTTTGTTTTTACATGGCTTAGATTCCTCCAGAGAATCCACCAAGTTTCATGCAATTGATGTCGTGCATAAATATTGTATTGATGTCGATTATCGTAATCTGAGCTATAATTCGGTCGCCAGTTTTTATCATGAGATGATTGAAACCATCAAACCGGATATTCTGGTGGGTCATAATCTTGGCGGCTATTGGGCACTGAAAATGTCGCAGGCTTATCACCTTCCCTGTGTGGTGGCGAATCCCATTTTGCAACCCAATTTCAGAGATGATTATCCGGCAATTTGTCATGGCGATTTACAGCATGATATTCCGCAGTTTGCCTATCTAGAACTGGGCGATGAAATTCTGGATATGCATGCGGTTCAGGCACAGCTGGAAGATTATATGCAGATTCAGGCAGTTGATGGCGGACATCATCGTCTGGAACACCCAGAACAGGTGAACGAGCTGATTCAGGAAATCGAATATCATTTTATCCGACAATAAAAAAGCCCCAATATCCGGGGCTTCTTTATATGCTTTAAGCTTAGGCTACTGCAGCTTCAGGCTGGGATTTATCATCCAGTACTGACCAGATATCCAGACCTAATTCAGCATGCAAATCAGGAAGATCAAGAAAGATACTTGCACCTAGTACTTCATGCTGACATTTGAGTGCCAATTCATTTACCGCTTTTAAAGTTCCGCCTGTTGCCAGAACATCATCAACAATGATGACTTTCTGAGACTGAACTTCCGCAGACATTTCTAAACGATCCAGACCATATTCCAGGCTATAACCGACACCCACGACTGGAGGCGGCAATTTTCCTGCTTTACGCACCAATAACAAACCTTTTCCGGTACGTTGTGCCAACAGGCTTGCCAACACAAAACCACGCGCTTCCACTGCGATAAAGCTTTCTACTTCTGCCAGTTTGTCAGCAGGAATGCTGGCAATCAGGGCATCAGTCAATGGACCAATATTGCTCATGAAAAGTGGGGTCAAATCATAAAAGCAAATTCCTGGTTTTGGAAAATCTTGGACCGTACGAATGTGAGACCACAAAGAAGTAGATAAATTGCTCATGGGAGATCTTAAAAAAAGAAAAGGAATATGCGAATTTTAAACCTATTTCCAGCCAATGAACAAGCCGAGCTGTATAATAAAAACTCAATATTTAAGCACAAGTTATTGATTTTATTAAATTCATTTATTATAAAAATATTTAATCCAGACTTTACTGATTCTAAATTATATAAAAACCTCAGTTTTTACTGCACGACTTTGGTCTATAACGCCTCATTTAAGCTAAATTTTGCCACAGCAGCCGCTTCATCACTCCACAGCATTTGCCAGCAAAGCCGATTTGACTCATTTTCAGAGAAATACTGAATCCCAAAGTCATTCTGCTGCTAATTTCGCTGATTAAGCTTTTATTCACTTTACTTTCTGAATAGAACTGCGTAAAAATTTAGCCAAATATGTTCACTGTTAAAAAGTCATATTCTTTTAGAGTCTTGCCATTTTATGGATTTTAAGCTGACGGTTACACTTGCTCAGTTTTGGAGAGTTACATGAAAAAGTATCAATGCATCGTTTGTGGATGGATTTATGACGAGGCGGAAGGTTGGCCTCAAGACGGCATCGTGGCGGGAACCAAATGGGAAGATATCCCGGATGACTGGACCTGTCCAGATTGTGGCGTGTCTAAAGTCGATTTCGAAATGATCGAAGTCTGAGCACGCCCAGTTAAAGACCATGTCGATATGGTCTTTTTTTATGTCCTTTTTATCCTCATATAAAACAGCATGGAGCCCTACAGCATGGAAACGACTATGCATCCTATCGTTATTATTGGTTCAGGTATGGCAGGTTATGCTGTAGCACGTGAATTTCGCAAACTTAATCCAGAGCATGAACTGCGGATGATTTGCGCGGATGATGCGATAAATTATGCCAAACCTACCCTTTCCAATGCTTTGGTTGGCAAGAAAGCGCCTGAACAGATTGCATTGGGCGATGCTGCAAAAATGTCGGCACAACTGAATATGCGGATTGAACAGCAGACTTGGGTCAAAGCCATTCATCCGGAAGACCATCAGCTGGTACTTGAGAAAGATGGTCAGGAAAGCACCCAGAATTACTCCAAACTGGTCTTGGCGGTCGGTGCCAACCCGGTACGTTTAGCCATTTCCGGTGATGCCAGTGATGACATTCATGTGGTAAATAATTTAAGTGACTATAAGACGTTCCGCAGCAATCTGGCGGCACGTGAAGATAAACGCGTGGTGATTTTAGGCGCAGGCCTGATTGGCTGCGAATTTGCCAATGACCTGCAAAATACCGAGCATCAGGTCACAGTGATCGATCTGGCACCTCAACCGCTGGGCCGTTTATTACCTGAACATGTTGCAACGGCCTTCCAGAAAAACCTTGAAGAAACCGGCATTCATTTCGTCTTGGGCACCACGGTCGAGAAGGTCTCTCGTGCTGAAAATGGTGACTATTTGGTCATGCTGGCCAATGGTCAGTCTCTCGTTGCTGATGTGGTTTTGTCTGCGGTAGGTCTACAGCCGAATATTTCTTTGGCCAAACAGGCAGATGTTCATACCAGTCGTGGAATTTTAACCACGGCGCAACTGGAAACCAATCATGCCGATATTTATGCCGTAGGTGACTGTGCTGAAGTGAATGGTACCTTATTGCCTTATGTCATGCCCATCATGCAACAGGCGCGCGCGCTGGCAAAAACCCTGAATGGCGAACATACGGCTGTACATTATCCGGCTATGCCAGTGGCAGTGAAAACGCCTGCTGCACCTTTAACTGTCCTGCCTGCACCAGTCGATGTTGAGGTCACCTGGGAAACTGAAGAGCTGGAAGATGGCATGCTGGCCAAAGCCATCGACGGTAGCGGCACTTTACGTGGCTTTGTACTCTTGGGTGCAACTGCGGGCAAACAACGTCTGTCTTTGACCAAGCAGGTTCCTGACTTGATTCCTGCTGTGGTTTAGAGGTTTAATACTCAGGATATTTTTTAAACAAAATATCCTTTAATTAGGACAGCAATTATGCACAGCGCATTACAGTTTAATCTTTCTCCATATAGTTCTTTCATGCGTGAAACCAGAGTTGATCTGGGTAATGGTGTGGAATTACATGTCGAGGTGGGCGGAAATCCGGAACATCCTACGCTGCTCCTGATTATGGGACTAGGTGCGCAGGTACTGTACTGGCCTGACTTTTTTTGTAAATCATTGATTGATCAAGGTTTCCATCTGGTACGTTTTGATAATCGCGATATTGGCCTGTCTTCAAAAATCCATAACAAGGGCCCACGCTTGAACACCCTGAAAATGATGAGCCGTTTTGTGCTCGGTCTGGGCAATCAGGGGGCACCTTATGACCTGTATGATATGGCTGAAGATGTCAGTCTGCTGATTGAAAAAATGGGGCTGGATCAGGTTGATGTATTGGGTGCATCCATGGGTGGCATGATTGCCCAGATTCTGGCGGCACGCTATCCGGACAAAGTCAAAAAACTGGGTTTACTGTTTACCAGCAACAATCAGCCGCTGTTGCCACCGCCCTTTCCCAAGCAACTCTTTAGTTTGATTGACAAACCGGCTTCAACAGATGAAGATGGTATTGTAGATCATAGTCTAAAACTGTTTAACATCATCGGTTCGCCAGGTTATGTCAATCATCTGGAAGCGGTGCAGACCGCACGTAAATTATATAAACGAAGTTACTATCCTGCCGGTGTACTTCAACAGTTTTTAGCAATATTATGTACAGGTTCATTGCTGCAACTGAACAAGCAAATCAAGCAAGAGACCCTGGTGGTTCATGGTGCTCGTGATCGATTGCTGCCTCCTAGTCATGGCAAGGCCGTTGCAAAAGCGATTCCAGGGGCTAAATTTGAATTAATTGATGGAATGGGGCATGATATCCCACCGCATTTTATTCCATATCTTAGCGAATTATTTGCTGATCATTTTAAATCATAAACATTAGGACACTATGGCTGCACTACCCTCCTTAAGACAGCTGTCATACCTCGTAACACTGTCAGAGACGCTACATTTTACAGAAGCTGCTCGCCGCTCATTTGTCACCCAGTCAACTTTGTCTGGCGGCATTATGGAGCTGGAGCGTTTACTCGGTGGCGTACTTGTTGAACGCGACCGCCAGAATGTTCGTTTAACGCCTCTTGGTGAACAAGTGGTTGCACGCGCACGTGTTCTACTGGCTGATGCCCAGGACTTGATGCGCTTAAGTCGTGAGATGAGTGAACCCTTAACCGGTGATTTACATCTTGGCGTGATTCCTACGATTGCTCCCTTCCTGCTGTCACAGCTGCTAGAAGAAGTGCATAAACAATTACCAAAAATCCAGTTGCATCTGCATGAAGCACAAAGCGAGAAAATTGTAGAAAAACTGGAACATGGCAACCTGGATATGGTGGCCTTGGCGCTACCTTTCGATACACGTGGCCTGAAAGTGGCCGAGATTGCCAAAGAGAATCTGTATCTGGTTTATCAAAAATCAGACCAACACGCTGCACAAGCGAATTCTCTGGAAGATCTTGATCTGTCTCGCCTGATGTTACTTGAGGAAGGTCATTGCTTACGTGATCATGCCCTGAGTGCCTGCCCGATTGGTGAGCGTAAAAATGATCATCGTTTAAAAGCCAGCTCTTTGCCGACTTTAATCGAAATGGTCTCTGCAAATCTTGGTTTTACTTTATTGCCAGAAATTGCGATTTATACCAATATGATCAAAGCCAACCCTGAGATTCTGGTCAAGCCAATCAACTCTGCGCCAAGTCGCACCCTGGCATTGGTGACGCGTAAAAGTACGCCGCTACAAAGCGAGTTTGATGTGTTATTACAGATTTTCCAAAAAATCACTCAGCACAATGCTGCTTGAGCTAAAATTTTAGATGATTAAAAGGAGCACACCCGTTGCTCCTTTTTTTATATCTCAAAGTGGATATAACCAACCATCATAGACCTGCTAAAGTCTCAAGCTGACTGTTAATGTCATCGGTTTTAATCTGTAATAAATGCTATTTAAGACGAAGATGAGGTAATTATCGTTAAATCCCTATTTTTTGGGATATTCATTTTATTTTGCTTCATCCACAGTATAGCCTTCTCTCAGAATCAACAGGATTGAGCTTATTGGCTGCCCTCTTGCCTGCACCGGTTTTAGTCATCGCTTCATCTACTGACCTGGACCTGTCCAAAACTCAGACTGTGCTACAACAACTGGGCTATCAACCAGATATGCTGCTGTATGCAGACAATTTCCAATCTGCACAAGAGATGATTGCCGAACATCTACCTAACTTGATTCTTTATCACCTGACAGAAGCCTCACAGATTCATTTCATCGGCCAGATGAAACGGCATAACCCAAATACACCTGTAGTTGCCGTACTCAAGAGTGAATCCACAGCACTCATTTATTCAGCAATCTTATCTGGTGCAAATAGCTATATCCAACCTCAGGCTTCATTCATCCAGTTTGCTGAAAGCCTGAAAATTGTCTTGCGCGGCGGTGCCTATATCCATGCTGAACTGGCAGAACATATCCTGTACCAGCTCACTGGGAAACCCTGTCTCAAGGTAACCGAATTGCAGCTCTTACGCTTACTCAGCCAGCAAAAACCCCCAGTAGACATACAGCACCAGCTCCAGCTGACTGATTATCAAATGTATGCCCAGGTCAAACAGATCTATCGCAAAATGCTGATATCCTCTGATTAAAACCCTTGAATGCTATTTTCTGGATAGAAAAGAGGCTGAATTTTCAGCCTCTTGAGAGCATTTATTTAAACAAGTCCAATAAAATGCGTTGAGCATTATGTGGCTTTTCACCTTCTTGCAGCTGTGCCCGCAGCCAGGTTCCATCCCCTTGTAATAACCAGGATTGCTGATTATCTTTCAGATAGTTAAGTAGCCCCTGTTGATAGATGCGTTTTTTCAACGCTTCATCTTCTACTGGGAAGCAGGCTTCGACCCGGTTAAACAGGTTACGATCCATCCAGTCTGCGCTTGAACAGTAAACCCGTGCATTACCGTTATTGCTGAAATAATACACGCGGGTATGTTCCAAGAAACGCCCGACAATCGAACGTACCCGAATATTTTCAGACAAACCTGGCAATCCCGGACGCAAACTACAAATCGAGCGGATAATCAGGTCAATTTGTACCCCCGCCTGAGAAGCTTCATAGAGTTTATTGATCAACTGCATCTCGGTCAGCGCATTAACTTTGACAATAATCTGCGCCGGCTTGCCTGCCTTGGCATTCACGATTTCATTATCAATATAATTAATGAGTTGGGTATGTAAGGTAAATGGCGCATGTAACAGCTTTTTCAGCTTGGCCATTTTTCCCATACCGGTCAGCTCCTGAAAGATACGGTGCACATCTTCACACAGGTCTTTATCCGTGGTGAGCAAACCATAATCGGTATAGATTCGCGCATTGCCGGCATGATAGTTGCCGGTTCCCAGATGCACATAGCGCACCAGTTTATTATTTTCCCGGCGTACCACCAGAATCATTTTGGCATGGGTTTTATAGCCAACGATGCCATAGACCACTACCGCACCGGCTTCTTGCAGGACATTGGCCACTTCGATATTGGATTCTTCATCGAAACGTGCACGCAATTCAATCACGGCCGTGACTTCCTTGCCATTGCGGGCAGCTTCCGCCAGCACCTGCACGATTTCAGAATCCGGGCCACTGCGGTACAAGGTCTGTTTGATCGCCAGCACTTGTGGATCACGTGCAGCTTCACGCAACAATGAAATGACCGGTGCAAAAGACTCAAACGGATGATGCAGCAAGATATCCTGTTTTTGCATGGCACTAAAAATATTTTCAGATTTTTTTAGTACTTTGGGAATGATCGGGGTATGTGAATCATAGCGTAAATGCGGGCGCTTGAAATTAGACAATAAGCGCGCCAGATTAACTGGGCCTGCGACTTTATAAAGCTGCTCTTCTTCCAGATCAAATTCATTCAGCAGATATTCATAAATATGCTGCGGACAGTTTTCTGTCACTTCCAGACGTACAGCACGGCCAAAACGGCGTGAACTGAGTTCGCCTTTAAGCGCCTTAGCCAAATCTTCAACATCTTCATTCAGGGCCAGATCGGCATTACGCGTGACACGGAACTGATAGCAACCGGTCGCTGTCATGCCCGGGAACAGATCCGAAACATGTTCATGAATAATCGCGGACAGCATCACATGATGCTCTTTGCCATCGGTTAATTCATCTGGCAGACGTACCACGCGTGGTAACGAACGTGGCGCTGGCACCACAGCCAGATCAATCTGACGGCCAAAGGCATCTTTACCTTCGAGAGTCACAATAAAGTTCAGTGATTTATTCACCAGACGTGGAAACGGATGTGCAGGGTCTAGGCTAATTGGCGTCAGGACGGGCGCAACCTGTTCCTGAAAATATTTTTTCACCCAGGCCGATTGTGCCGGAGTCAGTTCACCACGGCGCAAGAAACAGATATCTTCCTCACGCAGTTTTGGCAAAATTTCTTCATTTAAAATACGGTACTGGCGTTCAATCGCAGCATGTGCAGTTTTGGAAATCTGTTCCAGCACCTGCTTTGGGGTCAGGCCATCCGGACTGCGACTTTCATTGTCCAAATCTAACTGTTCCATCATTCCTGCGACCCGAATCTCAAAAAATTCGTCCAGATTACGCGAGAAAATTAACAGGAAATTCATGCGTTCAAGCAAGGGATGTAAAGGATCGACAGCCTGTTCCAGGACGCGTAAATGGAAGTCTAAAATAGACAGTTCACGATTTATATAACGATCATTATATGTATATTCGGGCTGTGCTGAAGTAGTGCTGGCTGCCGTATTCATATCAAACCTATGCGGATTTAAAATTGTGCTTATCAGTTCAAGTATGCTTCAAATTGATGACAATTTCATAAAAAAAGGCCCAAAAACTGGGCTTTTTCTTTAAATAATTATTTAAGGCAATTCTGCATAACGCATATAACGCTGAATCATGCGCTTGCGTGCATTTAAGGCAGAGGAGTTGCGATGATCCTGAAAATATTTTGGATTGGTCAGAATGGCCGCCAGAAAGATCGCTTGATCCTGAGTCAGGCTTTGCGCAGTTTTGCCAAAATAATGTTTGGCTGCGGCTTCTACGCCATAGATATTGTCACCAAATTCAATCGAGTTTAAATAGACTTCCAGAATCCGCTGTTTCGACCACATGCGTTCCATCATCCAGGTGGCCACCGCTTCCTGGCCTTTACGTACAAATGAACGCTTATTAACCAGAAATAGGTTTTTCGCCAATTGCTGGGAAATGGTAGACCCCCCAGCCACCACCCGGCCCTGATCCCGGTTTTTATTCAGCGCAGTTTGAATGCCGTCCCAGTCAAAACCATGGTGATGAATGAATTTTCCATCTTCTGCAGTGACAATGGCACGTTTCAGATTCAGGCTGATCTCATCATAGGGACGCCATTGATGTTGAATGGCTTTGGAAGGTTCCGTCCAGTAATCAATCCGCATCATCATGGTGGTATTGACCGGATTGGTTCGCCACCAGGCCAGACTGGCAAAGATCCACAATTGAATCAGTAAAATCACACTGACGATGACTAATATCGTGCGGATCAGAAAGGCTTTCATGTCAGTGCGTTACTCCTGAAAATTTGATTTTTCGTGTTAAGCTTATTCGAAATATACAATCACAGCAAAAAAAATAGCATGTCTAAATACGCTCCCCCTGTCGTACACCGCAAACTTGAAATACAGCTCTGGTGGATCACGGCCATTTTAATCGCGATTAATGTCGGATTATTTGGCTGGCAGGCCATCAATGGTATGGATATCAGCCAGCCGAGTACCCGAGATGCGATTCTCTGGGGTGCCGATTATGCACCTTTAACCTATTTAGCGGAACCCATGCGTTTGTTTAGCAGCATGTTTTTCCATTTTGGCCTGATTCACCTGATGTTGAATATGTGGGCCTTGTATATTTTTGGTAGTGTTGCCGAACAACTGTTTGGCCGGATGTATTTTATTGGCTTATACCTGTGTGCCGGCTTAATGGGCAGTTTGCTCAGTGGCTATATGAACATTCAGGACAGCTATGATCTGATTGCAGGGGGTGTGGCCAACCCAAGTTTATTGCCGGCGGTCAGTGCCGGTGCATCCGGTGCGGTGATGGGACTCGGCGCTTCACTGACGGTATTGGCCCTGTTGCCGATGCTGCCCCAGCAACGTTTTATTCTAGATAAAAAGACCTTGGTGATGGTGATGGGTCTGAACCTGGCCATGGGCTTTATGATCAGCGGAATCAACAATGCCGCACATATTGGTGGCATGTTGATGGGCGCTTTTTTAACCTTGCTGTGGTACGCCGGACAAAAAATGCAGCATAGCCGCATGATCAATCTGATCGCTTTAGTGATTGGTTTCGGCCTCTGTGTGCTGCTTTATCAACATAACTTGGCCTTGATCGAAGCAATTCGCCCACTGTGGCAAGATATTCTCGACCTGATGCGACAACAATTGCAGCTTTAAATCATTGCCGCTTTAAATGCCAGCGAATTTAAAAAGCCATGGAGATGAATCTTACTGATTCATCTCACGCAAGCTTTGTAAGGGCGGAATGTCCGACAGATAGCTCAGACGATAACGGCCAATCAGCGCACATAACACAGTCATGAAAATCGGCAGGATAATCCAGATTTCCCAGTGTGGCTGAATCATTAAATCCATACGATAACTGGCGATTGCGCTAATCACTTCGGCAAACAGACAGGAAACCACTCCGGCAAACAGTCCGATAAAACCAATTTCCAGACTCATCATGGTTTTCAGTTTTTGTTTGGAGCTGCCAAATGACCGTAGCAAGGCCACTTCACGTTTGCGTTCATCCATGAGCAGGTTCAGACAAGCCATCAGTACCAGAAAACCGGAGATACTAACCAACACGGCCAGAATCGTCACGATCTGCACCAGTACATTCACAATACGCTTGATCTCTTCCAGAATCAGGCTGACATCAATAAACACCGTATTGGAAAATTGCTGGATCACAGACACCAGTTTGTCCTTATCTTGTTCCGGCACATAGAAACTGCCCAGATAACTTCCGGCATTAGCATCCATGCTATTCGGGGCAAAAATAAAGAAGAAATTCGGACTAAAACTTTCCCACTCGACCGTTCTTAAATTGATAACCTTCGCTTCCAGCACACCTTCGGGCAAACTGAAACTGAGCTTGTCGCCAATCTTGATGCCTAATTCTTCAGCAGTATTGGCTTCGACCGATACCGTGCCGACCTGTTGCAAAGCTGCGTCACCACGAATAATCACATTATCCTGTGGATAGCTGTCGGACTGGGTCAGGTTCAGCTCACGTTTTAAAGTATTATTGCTTTTGACTAATTCTGGAGCAAAAGGCTGATCATTTTTGGCCACCAGACGCCCACGAACGTTCGGATAAAGCGGTGTACTTTTCCAGCCATTTTGCTCAATTTGAGCTTTTAGATCTGGCATGTCAAACGGCGGCAAACCATACACAAACTGATTTGGTGTACCTTGCGGCAACTGTTGCTGCCAACGCTCTAATAGGTCTGTGCGCAATACGGCTAATACTGTAATCAGACTAAGACCCAAGGCCAAAGCGGTAATCTGTAAGGCTGTTTGAGATGGTGTTCGTACATAGGCTGACAGATTCAATTTCTGATTGCGCAGCAGTTTTAAGATCAACCATACCGTCAGATACAACACTGCACATAACACAATAATCGCGCCAATCACCCAGGCAGTCAGGAGCAGATTTTCGGTTAGAATCACGCTAAAAATAATCAGGCTCAGCGTTCCGGTCAGCAGCATCCACAGCATGGATTGCACTGATTTTTCCTGCTGGCGGATTACTCGAATTGGTGGCGTGTTCAACAGTTGCAATAGGCTCGGCATGACAAAGCCCAACAGCACCACCGCACTGGTCAGCATCGCGACTGGTAATGGCCCGAGCAGCATCGCCATAGCAGAGAATTCAATTTCTAAGTTGGGAATCAGTTGCAGCATTAACTGTAATAACCCATAACCCAGACCAATGCCGACCACCGTACCAATCGACATGGCAATCAGCAGTACTGTACCGAGCAAGGCCAGATAAGCCGATAAAATCTGCTGTTTGGTGGCACCGATACAACGCATCAAGGCAATATGATCTTGATTCTGCTGCACATAACGCTGTGCAGTTAAGGCAATGGCAATCCCACATAATAGAATGGTCAGAATATTGGCCAGTTGCAGGAAAGTGTCCAGATTGGCAATTGGCTTCATCAAGCGGGTATTGCCTTCACTGGCATTGCGTAACCTGAGACTGCTTTGCTCCTCAAACTCCTGCCCCTGCACTTCTGCTGGCGTTTCAGCCGAGCCGTTTGCTGACTTGACCTGCTGCTTAAATAAAGCTTCATATTCTTGCGTATTGTCTGGAGAACCCGCCATGAGTAAGCGATATTCAATCCGGCTCCCTACCTGAATGGCATTAGTTCGTGCCACATCCGCCTGAGAAATAATCACCGTTGGTGAAAATCCGGAAAATCCAAGCTCCTGATTGGAGTCCTGTTCAATCTTGGCGGTAACTTTAAACGCCGCATCGGCAATATTCAGCTGATCGCCCAGTTTGACTTTGAGCAGGTCCATAGCCCGTGGACTGAGCCAGATTTCACCCGATTGAATCTTCGTTTTTGCAGGTTGCACCTGCAGCTCGCCACGCAAGGGAAAAGCCTGATCAATGGCTTTGACATTGACCATGACAAACTGTTCATCGGTATAGGCCATGGTGCTAAAGAAAGTGACTTCTGACTGCTGTAAATCCAGCTGTTTGGCCTGATCACGCCATTCTTTTGGTAGAGGCTCATTGTCCGAAAGTACCAGATCACCGGCCAGCATTTCTGCGGCCTGCAAGGCCACTGCATTTTGAATCTGTTCATTGCTAAACTTGAGTGCTGTTGTTGCACTGATCGCCAGCGTTAAGGCAATAATTAACAGATAAATTCCGGTACTTTTAAAACTTTGTGTGAGTAGAGGACGAAATAAAGGGGTCATCTCATCCTCCACTCGGATGTTCAATCAGCTGGCCATTCAGCAGTTCAAAATGTCGCTGGCATTGCTGTGCCAGTTTGCGGTCATGCGTCACCAGCACCAAGGTCGTACCCAGTTCCCGATTCAACTGAAACAAAAGCTGTTCAATTTCCTTGGCAGTTTCACCGTCGAGATTGCCTGTGGGTTCATCGGCAAAAATAATTTTCGGTTCACTGACCAATGCCCGGGCAATCGCGACACGCTGCTGCTCCCCGCCAGACAGGACTTTCGGGGTTTGTTGTGCCTGCCGATCCAGACCAACTTTATGCAGTAGCGCCAAGGCTTTTTGTTCAGCTTCTGCATATTTGAAACTGGGCTGTAAACGCAGTGGCAACATGACATTTTCAAGGGCAGTCAGATGTGGCAAGAGCTGAAAAGACTGAAACACAAACCCGATATTTTTCAGGCGCACCAACGCACGTTGTTCTTCATTCAAGGTAGAAACCGACTCGCCACTGACGATGAGCTGGCCTGAACTGGCCTGATCCAGCGTTGCCAGAATGCCTAGCAATGTGGATTTTCCCGAGCCGGAACGACCGGTAATTGCCACCTGCTCGCCTGCCATAATCTCCAGATCAAGATCCTCAAAAATAGTCAGCTGTTTTTGTGAAAGTTGTATCTTTTGTGTCAATTTCTGGGCAGAAATAATCGCCTGTGGCATGATGTTCGAATCGTTGCTACTTTGAATCATACGTGTCCTATATGAAAGATCTTAATCAGAAAACTCGGGTATTGTCTTACTTGTTTTTGCTCAGTCTGTGCCTGTTACCGCTCGGGGTATCAGCAAAGACGATTATGATTTTAGGTGATAGTTTAAGTGCTGGTTACGGTATTCAGCCACAACAAGGCTGGGTACATTTATTACAAAAACGTTTAGAGCAACAGTATCCGAAACAGCATAAAGTGGTCAATGCAAGTGTCAGTGGAGAAACCACCAGTGGAGCGCTGGCCAGACTGCCGAAACTGTTGCAGACGCATCGTCCAGACCTTGTGGTCATTGAGTTGGGGGGTAATGACGGCTTACGCGGACAGCCGCCGCAAATGATTCAAAAAAATTTAGCCAGCCTGATTCAGCAAAGCCAGAAAGCCAAGGCCAAAGTTGTGGTATTTGGTATGAAGATGCCGCCTAATTATGGACAGGCCTATAGCAAGGCCTTTGAAAATAATTATAAGGTAGTGAGCCAGCAATATAAGGTGAAATTGTTACCGTTCTTTATGCAGGGTGTGGCCGGCAATAAAACCCTGATGCAAAAGGATCTGATTCATCCAAATGCCAAAGCACAAACCATCCTGCTAAATAATGCCTATCCATACATTAAAGGCGCTTTATAAAGCGCCTTTAAGTTATTTTAGATTGTATTTAAATAAATTTTGCCTAAAAATCAAAGAACAATACTTCACCTGTTTCCAGTGAATATTCAGCACCGACCACTTTGAGTTGTCCTTGACCAATCAGATTTTCTAATACTGCTGAACCATGACGTAGTTGGTTAACCGATGCAAATACGTTAGAACGCACGGCATGCTTGGACAATTTTGCCAAGTCATTTTTCAGTTCAGTTTGCATTAAGGTTTCAACAGAAGGACGTACTCGATTTACAATCGACATCAGGTTTGCCGACGGCGGGCAATCTGGGCACATTAAGGTATCAATGGTGGCCTGGATCGCGCCACAATGACTATGACCTAAGACTACAACAATAGCGCAGTCATAGCGTTCCGCCGCAAATTCAACACTCCCGACCTGTGATGGTGCGACAATATTGCCTGCAACACGAATCACAAAAAGATCACCGAGACCCTGATCAAAAACCATTTCAGCCGGGACACGCGAATCTGAACAGCCCAGTACAATTGCAAATGGGTTCTGATCCTCTGCCATTTCTGCGCGCTGTTGGTGGCTCAGTTGTTTTGGATGCGAGGTATCACCGCTGACAAAACGTTGGTTCCCTTGTTTAAGACGTTCTAAAGCTTCTTGAGCTGTGAGCATTCTTTTCTATCACCGATGTTTTAGTTGCAATATTTTACTGCCAGTTTTTTTGAATGTCACTTGCAAAAAATCTTAGCTGCTTAAATTTTTAACATTTATCTAATTTCATTTCAGCAGGGGTTTTATGTGCAGCACATCACATTTTCAAATCATTCAATGCTGTTCAGCAAAAAACTAATGGGTGACAAGCGCCAGGATTGATTTAAAATAGAATGAAGAATAATGTTTTTATTTGACTGAAATAGCAAATTTACAACATGGAAGTATTTGAGCAATTTGCTCGCTGTGTATTTTTTGGGGAATGTGCCAATGAAGAAAATAATAAAGTTGCGCTCGAAAATAATCTGCTCGACCTTAGTCGCGTTTACGATGGCATTGCCGAGCTTTGCACATAGTCAATATATGTTTAGCCAGCCGAATGAAAAGCCTGCCAAAATATTACAACAACATCTGCTGCAGGAACGAACACAGGCTGGACTTCAATCCAAGACACTTAAAATCGGTGATGTGACCTGGAGCTACAGTGAAGGTGGTGCCAAGAACAAGCCTTCAATTCTGCTGATTCATGGTCTGGCAGGAACGCGAGATAACTGGAATCGGGTCGCACAGTTTCTGACTCCACATTATCATGTGATTATTCCTGACTTGCCGAGCAACGGCGATACCAAGGTTCCAGAGAGTTTCGATGTTTCTGTGCCCAATGTGACTTCTCAGATGCGTTTATTCATTGAAACCTTAAATGTAGACGAGAATTTACATATTGCCGGACATTCCCTGGGGGGATCGATTGCCACGGTCTATGCCTCACAATATCCATTCGATACGCAAAGCCTGTTTTTAATCAATAGTGCCGGTCTCTACAAAATGGGCAATACGCCCTATACCAAAGACCCGCAAGCCCTAAAAGACCTAATCGTCAGCAAGCCCGGTGATCTGCAAGATGTCTCCAGACAGCTGATGCAGAACCCGCCGGTGATTCCTTATCAGCTCCAGTATGCACAGGAAAAACTGCTGATTTCACGTTCTGAGCAGACCAGTAAATCGATTGATCAGGTCGTGATGCTGAACCGGATTTACACACCGGAAACCTTTGCCCGCCTGACCCGCACAGTTGAAGCACCGACCTTGATTTTATGGGGCAGACAGGACCGGATCATCAATGTCGAAGTGGTTAAAGAACTGCATGCCCTGTTGAAACGTGCCGAAACGCCGGTGATTCTGAACAATGTCGGGCATATGCCGATTCTGGAAGCAGAAAAACAGGTGGCACAACATTATTTGCCTTTTCTGGCCAAGACCCAGACCCTAAAAAACCCGCTTGCTGATAAACTCATTCCTTTAAATTAAGTTTCAGAGCCGTTATGCAGAAACACCCGATGATTGAGCAGTTGATCGATGCTCAACTTGATTTTCTCGATCAGGCATTTTCTCAATCTGAAACGATTCAAACTGAGTTTCATGCGTTTTATCTGTGGTTGCGTAAACAGAACCTGAAAGATCTATGGAGCTGTGATCTGATTCATCAGCTTTTACAAAAACAGATTCTGGATACTGCTGCCAGCAGCTTTCTGATTGAGCAGATTGCTGAGCATATCCGTTTTGCACTGGTACATCCGGCCAACGATACGACCAAAATTGCCGATGTGATTCCAGTCCTGACCGTGGATAAAATCGCACAATATGTTGCCAGTAAAAGTGGCCATCGTCAGCGTCTGATTAAGACCGTCGTGAATAATCCGGCATTTTCGGCCATGATCACGCAACTGATCCAGCATTCCATTCAGGATTATCTGGATAATTCTGTCATCGCTAAAAGCGTGCCCGGGGTTTCCCGTTTTATGAAAATGGGCAAGTCGGTACTGGAAAATGTCACCGATACGGATCTGGACAGTACTATTGCGCGTTATCTGCAAAAGAATATTTTAAAACTGAGCCAGATGAGTGAACATGTGCTGAACCAGCACTTTGATGATGAAAAACTCTATCATTTTCAGGCCAATCTCTGGCATAAAATTAAAGATATGCCGGTATCGGTATTGAAAAATTATATTGAGCTTCAGGATTTAAATCAGACAGTCGGTTTAGGACATGAGATCTGGGATCATTTGCGTCAGACGGATTATCTAAAACAGCAAGTTCATGATGGAGTTCATACCTGGTATATACGCAATCAGGAACATACTTTTGACAGCTTGCTGCGTGATCTGAATATTGATGAAGCCTTAATCCAGCATGAGTTACAGCAATTGTTGAACCCGATCATTCAACAGATGGTTTCACAAGGTCATTTACGTGAACGTACACGCAGATATCTGGAACAGTTTTATTATTCAGAAGATACTTTGAAGATTCTTAAAGTATAAAGTTTAAAAAGCCGCTCGAGAGCGGCTTTTAAATTGTTTAGAAGTTATAGGTCAGTCCGACAAAGACTTCCTGACGATCCAGATAATAATCATTTGAAGCATTTACTAATTTTTTATCAAATAAATTATTGAGACCACCTCGAACAGTCACTCGATCGTTCACTTCATAATTCGCAGATAAGTTAAATACCGTATGTGGTTTTTGCATCACCACCGTATCTTCAATACTTGCCGTATATTGTTCACCGGTATATTGCGCTGCAAGTTCCAATGAAAGTGGATCAGTGGGAGTCCAGTTGAGTGCACTATAAACAGATAACTCGGGAATCGTTGAAAGATTTCTGCCAGTCACTAAGTTTTTTGATTCAAAATAATAGGTTGCATTGGTCTTCCAGCTTAAATTCTCTAAAAGTGGTAATGCCACACTTGCTTCCAAGCCCCGTACACGCGCTTTTTCAGCATTTTGATATTGTGTCCACCACACCCCATTAATTTCTCCTAAAGCACGATATTCAATTTTATTTTTAAAATCTGTGTGGAAATAAGTTAAACCGAGATCAAAATCATTTTGAGCAAAATTAAATCCAAGTTCATAGTTGGTACTTTCTTCAGGCTGCAGGTCTGCATTACCCGCCATATAACATCCGCCCGATACATAGCCTAAAGGTTTCAAGGATGTACATCCATTCCCCCCTGAACGCGTCGCTGCACCTGCAGTATTCTCTTTGAGTGAAGGAGCTCTAAAGCCCTGAGCAACACCACCTTTAATGGTCAATGCATCATTTGGTTGCACCACCAAATAAGCACGTGGACTATTATGTGTGCCAAATTTATCGTGATGATCAAAACGGTTACCAAGGGTCAAATTGACTTGATCATTAAAAACAATTTTATCTTCAACGAACAATGCCCAGGTATCTCCTTCTAGCTCTGAACCATATTCTTTGCCGTCATAACTTGGAATAGCCAGCCCAATATTACGGGTATTAACCAGTTCTTCTGATTTCCATTGACCTCCCACTGTCGCAACATGCTCCACACCTAATTTAAACGGAATATTGAGATTAGCTTCTACAATGCTTTCCTTGGATTTTTGTGTGGTCGGCCCAGTCTCTGTCACCTGACTTTGATCATAATCATTGTAGTAAGCCGTAATTTTTGAATCACCGAAACCCCATTGAGCATCATGTGATAGAGACACTGAACGATGTTCTAACTCAGATGGGCCCCATGCTAATAAAGCCTGTTCTTTACCATCCACCACCTGAGGCGTAGTCGAGGCATTATTCTCTTGCAAGCCATAACCCAGCTCTAAAGATAAGCTATGAATATCGTTCGGCGTATAATCGAACTTTAAGTTCGCATTCTGATCACGACTACCCGATTGTCCGGTTGCTTTACTTCCTGCCATTCCGGGAAGATTACGGTCAGAGATTTGATAGCCTTGATCCGCTTCCTGTTCAGTGATCCCGACTGTCGCACGCATACCTAATGTATCGGTTAAAGGGCCATATCCCACGAGTCCTGATTGAATGGTTCGCCCTAAATCCGAAGATGTCGTTGGCATGGTATGGTTTAAGGTCAATGAGCCACCCCATTCTGAAGGGATTTTTTTGGTAATGATGTTGATCACCCCACCCATCGCATCAGAGCCATATAAAGAAGACATTGGCCCACGTACGACCTCAATGCGTTCAATCATTTCTGGTCTAACCCAGTTTAGATCTTGATGACCCAAGTTTGCACGATAGTTGGTATCTCTGGACGAACCTACACGTTTTCCATCAATTAAGATAAGTGTGTAATTTTCAGGCATGCCACGTAATTGAATTTTTGAGCCAGCCCCATTTGAACTAAGTCCCCCTGTTACACCAGGTACACGCTTTAAAATATCTGCCAGACTTGAAACGGGTTGTTTTTGAATTTCTTCGGCAGTAATGACACTAATTGAAGCTGGGGCAGATTTAACATCCACTGCCTGCCCACTCGCAGTCACCACAATTGTTTGTAACTTGGTCGTCTCAGACTGTACTACGCCTTCTTTTTCTTCAGTAACTTGGTCCTGCGCTTGTACTGAAACAGTCATTGCTGTGAATACGGCAAAAGCTAAAGTTGTTTTTAAGAATGGCTTATTCATACCTTGTGCGCCCCAATATTTATGAAGAGATCATGTTTATTCGGTTGCGAAGTGTAACAGCTTTTCAATTGAATGCAATTAATATTGATAATTATTATCATTAAGATTCATTAGATTTTAAGCCAGATATAAAAAAACCTCGAAGTTTCGAGGTTTTTTAAAATGCGATAAATAAACTGTTATATAGAACAGCTTATTTCATATACGCACCTTCAGATTGACTATGATCCGTTTCATCAACGACATGCATTAACTCTGGTACATGTTGTTTTAATGTGGTTTCAACACCTTGTTTCAAAGTGATATCAATCGCTGAACAGCCCTGGCAACCACCACCAAATTTAAGTACAGCGGTTAAACCTTTTTCAGGGTCTTCTTTGACTTCAACCAGTGCACAGTTACCACCATGACCTGCCAGGCCCGGGTTGATTTCAGACTGTAATACATAGGTAATACGCTCTTCTACCGATGCATCTGGACCTACACGTGGTACTTTGGAATTCGGTGCACGGAATGTCAACTGACCACCAAAACGGTCTTTGTTGTAGTCAATCACGGCATCAAGTAAATACGGAATAGATGGCGAGTCGATAAAAGCAGGGAAATCAGGATATTCCTGCTTATAATCTGTCGGTACAACTTCATCAGGTGCACTATAGGCCATGCAACATTCAGCGCGAGGAGTACCCGGATGCTCTACAAAAACACGCACACCAATACCCGGGGTGTTTTGTTTATCCAGTAGATCCTTTAAATACTCTTGTGCTGTTGGTGTAATCAATAAGTTGGGAATTTCACCAACAACTGGAGTGCTGCTGTTCTCAGTCGACATAACAATAATTTCCTCAAGCTCAAGCGGCCATTTTAACTGAAGATGCGGGGTAATTTTTAAAAATCAACTAAAATTGTCGGATTTATTATAAAAGTACAACTTTAGCTCAATTTTAATGGCATGATAATTGGCAAATAGGCACCATTAGAATTACTTTATATGCTTGATTTACCTTTTAATCACACCGTTACCATTATTCTGATCACCTGTATTGTGTCCTTTATTGCCTTCTCTAAAGAGACGGTGATGAATCGCCTGATTTTCTGGCCACCGGCACTGCAACGTGGACAATATGACCGCTTTATTAGCCATGGTTTTATTCACGCCGATGGAACTCACCTGCTATTCAATATGATTACCCTGTTCTTTTTTGGCAGTGTGATCGAGAGCTTTTATCGTCAGTATTTATATGATCTGGGTTTTATTCTGTTCTATCTGGGCGGTCTGATTGCAGCTATTATTCCAAGTTATCTGACCCATAAAAATAATCCGCGCTGGGCCAGCCTTGGTGCATCAGGTGCAGTTTCTGCGGTGCTGTTTGCCTATATTCTGTTTGAGCCGTGGAAGCTGATTTTTGTGTTCTTTATACCGGTTCCTGCAATTATTTTTGCCGTGCTCTATGTGGCTTATAGCATCTGGTCAGGCAAAAAAGGCAATAGCAACATTAATCATAGCGCGCATTTGTGGGGAGCAGCCTACGGCGTGATCATGACCATTATTCTGGAGCCACGCCTGATTCCGCATTTCCTGAATAAACTGATGCAGGTTCCGTTTTAATCAGGGTTATTGAAGGCTAGAGAAATAAGGCTACATATAAGATAAGTCTGATATTTCCGCTAAAAATAAATAAGAGAGCCATGGCTCTCTTATTTATTTGAAACATCTCGTAATATATTAAAAAGTCATGATGTCACTTATTGCCAATCTTGGAGTGAATTTTGCAGCGATAATGTATACATCTGTATATTAATTACTGTCATTTACGAGATATTTTGCATGTCCACTACACCAGACGGTCTTCAATTTCCACTTCAGTCCAATCAACAAAAACCAAGTAGCTCAAAAACAGGACGCGCGATCATCGCAGCAGCTTTGGCCAATGTGAATCAGCACAGTGCTGCACAGGCACAATCAGAAAAAAACTGGCGCAAACAATATACCGTGCATTTTAAGCAACTGGTCGAGCAAGGGCTAAGCTCGCCTGAAGCCAGCCTGAAAATTGCTGAAGATGGTCTGGCACAGGCGCATCAGACCTTTGAATTTTACCGTGATGGCCAGAAGCATTTACTGAAAGATGCCCTTACCTTGCCCGCCGATCAACTACATAGCTTTAAATTGACGGGAAGCAGTCAGGCTGCACCAGAATGGTATGTGCCCTACCACGGCCAGAAGCTGCAAGGCTATGCCTTATTGGAGCAGATTGAACGTTGGGAAAACCAAGGTATTATGGAAACCAGTCATGCCAATGCCCTGCGTGAATGTGTGGCGCGCCCAGAATGGTTTGATTTGTCAGATCGAACCATGGTGCTGTTTGGTGCTGCATCTGAAGCTGGCCCTTTGACCTGGCTGGCAAAATGGAAAGCCAATATTGTGGCGATTGACCTGCCCAGCACCCGGGTCTGGGGCAAGATTGTCGATACCATCAGCCAAGGCAATGCCACGCTGTATGCACCCTGTACTGAAGCACTTGCAGAAGATACGCCTGACGATGTTCTAAAAGAAAAACTCGGTGCCAATCTTTTGACTCAGATTCCCGAGATTGCTAAATGGCTATTACAGTTTGAGCCGGATCTGGATCTGGCCGCAATTGCCTATCTGGATGGCGAGAAGCATGTCCGTGTTTCGATGGCGATGGATGCCATCATGAAATATGTCAGCGAACAAAAAGCCAATACCAGCCTGATGTATATGTGTACCCCGACCGATGTCTATGCGGTTCCAAGTGAAGTGATTGAAGCATCAAAAGTGAAATATGCGGAGCGCTCTAAGGTACAAACCCTGATTTCCAAAGGTGTATCGACTGTAAGCCGCAAACACTTTTTTCAGAAAAATGCGCATGAGCTGATTCAATCTGGTGACCAGTCTTATGGGATTTGTGACTGTCTGGTGGTAGAACAAGGTCCAAACTATGCACTAGCCAAACGCATTCAACAATGGCGTGCTACTTTAGCTCGCGCTCAGGGTCAACGTGTCAGCATCAATATCGCTCCATCTACAACCACGTATTCAGTCACCAAGAATCCGCTATTAAAAGCCGCGTTCAACGGTGCCAGTCTGTTTGATGTCGAAGCTTTTGCACCTGAAACCACAAATGCACTGATGGCAGCCCTGTGGATTCATGATCTGCGTAATGCTACCTCTGTGGCCAATCCTGAAGTGAAGCTGAATCATCCACTGGAATTGATGATGCAGGGTGCGAATCATGGTGGTTTGTGGCGAGTGGCTTATCTGGCGCGAACTGCATTACCTTTTGCTGCCCTGTATGGTTTTGCGACAGAGAAGTTACCCAAGGGATTATTGAGTAAGCTTAAGAAGTAATTGATTTCCTTGACTCTACGCTTCTTCTAGAGTCAATATTATTTTTATTCAAAATTCTCCCCCTCTCCCCAACCCTCTCCAACCCTCTCCAAGGGAGAGGATTTTAAAAAACTTCATAAAAAAACGCTGCCGAAGCAGCGTTTTTTACTTATCTAATAATATTAGAAAACTTTAAGTAACAACCAGTACAAAGTACCTGATAAACAAATTGTGGCGGGTAAAGTGAAAACCCAGGCAGACAGAATGGTTTTCACCATCTGGAAGTTCAGACCTGACTTATTCGCCACCATGGTACCTGCAACCGCAGAGTTCAATACATGAGTGGTCGATACCGGCATCCCGAAACCATCCGCAGCCGCAATGGTCGACATCGCCACCAGTTCAGCAGACATACCCTGACCATAGGTCATATGCTGCTTACCAATACGCTCACCGACTGTCACCACAATACGCTTCCAGCCAACCATAGTACCCAGACCCAGCGCCAGAGCAACGGCCACTTTCACCCAGGTCGGGATGTATTGCAAGAATGAATCCAGACTGTCACGGTATTGATCTACCGTTTTGTCCTGTTCAGCCGTCATTGCAGGTAAAGCTTCTGCTTTGTCCAAACGCTTGAAAGCTGTGGTACTTAAGTACATGTCATTCCGGAATTCTGAAACCTGTGCTTCAGGCACTTCCCTAATGCTGCTATAGCTACCGACTTTTTCACCTAAATGATCTGTGAGGCTCGCCAATGCAGGCACCACTTCAGGGGTGATTTCTTTGGTTTGGATATAAGTCGTGATGATCTGACGCGCTTTTTCATCTTCAATATCCGCATGGTCTGGATAAATCGCATTGGCCGTTTGCGCAGACAATTGACCAAAAGTCTGGATATGCTGTTGATCTAGGTTTTTGTTGAGTGAGTACGCCATTGGTACACAGCCAATTAAAATCAACATGATCAGCCCCATGCCTTTTTGACCATCATTTGAACCGTGCGCAAAGCTGACACCGGTACAGGTAAAGATCAAAATGGCACGAATTAAAGGGGGTGGCGGTTTATTACCTTCAGGTGGCTGGAACAGCTCCACCTGTTTCTTGAAGATTTTTTTCACCAGCAAGAACAGCACAGCGGCAAATGCAAAACCGATTAAAGGCGAAAATAACAGCGCCTTACCGACTTTCATCACCTGCTCCATGTCTATACCCGATGCACCGCTGCTCGCGTGCAGAATGTAGTTCATGATGCCCACCCCCAGAATCGAACCGATCAGGGTATGTGAGCTTGATGCAGGAATACCAAGAAACCATGTTCCCAGGTTCCAGACAATCGCAGCGATCAGCATGGCAAACACCATGGCAAAACCTGCTCCGGAGCCGACATTCATGATCAGCTCAACAGGTAACAGTGCAATAATACCGTAAGCTACCGCACCACTGGCCACCATAACCCCAAGGAAGTTACAGAAACCGGCCCACATTACAGCGACAGGCGCAGAAAGTGCATTGGTATAAATGACCGTGGCAACCGCATTGGCAGTATCGTGGAAGCCATTGACGAATTCAAAGCCCAGCGCAATAAACAATGCCGTCGCCAGGAGAATAATTGAATATAAACCCAGTGCAGGAACATGCGCTAAATCGGCAGACAATTGAAAACCGATATAAATAAGAGTAGAGATAATGACAGTTAGAAAAACTGGCATAAAGAATTTTGGTGTCGGCACGTGAACATTGGTCGACTTGTGCGAAGCCGACTCGTGTGCTGAATCTATGGGAGTTTGATTAGGATTCATGCAAGCAGGAATAGAGGATTCAAGAATTCCCCTATTGTTCAGTTAAATTGTGACAATTATATGACAAACTGCTGTCATATGAAGCAATAATTTAGATTTTCTTGCTGCTGTTCGTCCTGTTTAATCCCGAGTAAAACACTGCTGTTTGATTCAATAAATCATCAACTTAAGATAAAATTCCAGCTTTTCAGAACTCAAAAACGTGTCCTGTTTTTGCGCTTAAAGCTTTGAAATTCCATCTACGCTTAAGATGACCATAATTTCTATGTACAGAGCATAGTCAATAAATATGACAATTTCATGAATAAAAGCATCAGCTTAATTTTTCAAATATATTTTTGCCAGTTTTAGCCAGATCCCATTTTAAAGCTGAATACTGCATAGACCGGATAACAAAAACCTGTCTTGTTCTAACTGACTTATCAAATTTTCATATCATGCATATCCATCATTCTGAGAAAGGAGGCGCAGAATTCAAGCATTAATTCTGCTAATATGGCCGATGTTTTTTGATTTCTACTGAGAAAGTTTGAATGTCGACACTTGCCACCTTAAAAGAACTTCTTGCCAAGAAAATTTTAATTATCGATGGTGCGATGGGTACCATGATCCAGCGCCATAAACTGGAAGAAGCCGATTACCGTGGCGAGCGTTTTGCTGATTGGGCTTATGATCTGAAAGGCAATAACGACCTGCTCGTTTTGACACAACCACAAATCATTCAAGGTATTCATGAAGCTTACTTGGAAGCTGGCGCCGACATTATTGAAACCAATACCTTTAACGGTACGCGGGTTTCGATGTCTGACTATCATATGCAAGATCTGGTTCCCGAGATTAACCGTGAAGCCGCGCGTCTGGCCAAAGAAGCCTGTGCCAAATATTCAACCCCAGAAAAACCACGTTTTGTGGCAGGTGTGATTGGTCCGACATCACGTACCACGTCTATTTCTCCAAACGTCAACGATCCAGCCTTCCGCAACATCACTTTTGATGCCTTAAAAGTGGATTATATTGAATCAACCAAAGCGCTGATTGAAGGTGGTGTCGACATCATCCTGATTGAAACTGTATTCGATACTTTAAATGCCAAAGCTGCGATCTTTGCGGTGAAAGAAGTCTTTAAAGAATTGGGCTATGAACTGCCAATCATGATCTCAGGCACCATCACCGATGCATCTGGCCGTACCTTAACCGGTCAAACCGCAGAAGCGTTCTGGAACTCGATGCGTCATGCAGAACCGATCTCGATTGGTTTTAACTGTGCGCTTGGTGCAGATGCGATGCGTCCACACGTCAAAACCGTGTCGGATGTAGCGGATACTTTTGTTTCAGCACATCCTAACGCTGGCTTGCCAAATGCCTTCGGTGGATATGATGAAACACCGGAAGAAACTGCAGCTTTCATTAAAGAATTTGCGGAAAGCGGTCTGATCAATATTACCGGTGGTTGCTGTGGTACCACACCGGATCACATCCGCGCAATTGCACAAGCAGTGGAAGGCATTAGCCCGCGTCAAATTCCTGAGATTGCGCCAGCTTGTCGTTTAAGCGGTTTAGAACCATTTAACATCACCCCAGATTCACTGTTCGTGAACGTCGGTGAACGTACCAACGTCACTGGTTCGAAAAAATTCCTGCGTCTGATTCGTGAAGAAAACTTCGCCGAAGCACTCGATGTTGCCCGTCAGCAGGTTGAAGCCGGTGCACAAGTTATCGATATCAACATGGATGAAGGCATGCTGGATTCACAAGGTGCCATGGTGCACTTCCTGAATCTGATTGCGTCTGAGCCGGATATTTCACGTGTGCCGATCATGCTCGATTCTTCTAAATGGGAGATTATCGAAGCAGGTTTGAAATGCGTGCAAGGTAAAGCCGTGGTGAACTCGATTTCCTTAAAAGAAGGTTATGACGAGTTTGTCGAACGTGCCCGCCTGTGCCGTCAGTACGGTGCCGCAGTGATTGTGATGGCATTTGATGAAGATGGTCAGGCCGATACAGCCGCTCGCAAAAAAGAGATCTGTAAGCGCTCTTATGATGTGCTGGTCAATGAAGTGGGCTTCCCTGCTGAAGATATTATCTTTGACCCGAACGTGTTTGCGATTGCGACAGGGATTGTAGAACATAATAACTATGCGGTTGATTTCATTGAAGCGACTGGCTGGATTAAAGAAAATCTGCCCCATGCCATGATTTCAGGTGGTGTCTCTAACGTCTCGTTCTCATTCCGTGGTAATGAGCCAGTACGTGAAGCGATTCACTCAGTATTTTTGTACCATGCCATTCAAAAAGGCATGACCATGGGGATTGTGAATGCCGGCCAAATGGCGATTTATGATGACATTGATAAAGAATTAAAAGCTGCCGTTGAAGATGTGGTTCAAAACCAGAATCAAGGCGAAAGTGGTCAGGATGCAACAGAACGGCTGCTGGCTGTCGCTGAAAAATATCGTGGTCAAAGTGGTACGCAAAAAGCCGAAGAAAACCTGGAATGGCGTAATGAGTCTGTTGAAAAACGTCTTGAATATGCACTGGTCAAAGGCATCACAACGTATATCGACCAAGACACTGAAGAAGCGCGTTTAAAATCAACCCGTCCACTGGATGTGATTGAAGGCCCATTGATGGCAGGTATGAACGTGGTTGGCGACCTGTTTGGTGCCGGTAAAATGTTCTTGCCACAAGTGGTGAAATCTGCGCGTGTGATGAAGCAGGCAGTGGCTTGGCTGAATCCGTTTATTGAAGCTGAGAAAACCCAAGCTGAAGCCAAAGGTAAAATCCTGCTCGCGACGGTAAAAGGTGACGTACACGACATCGGTAAGAACATTGTCGGCGTGGTGCTGGGCTGTAACGGTTATGACATCGTGGATCTGGGCGTGATGGTACCGTGCGAGAAAATCCTGCAAACCGCAATTGATGAAAAAGTCGATATTATCGGTTTGTCTGGTTTGATTACGCCGTCTCTGGACGAGATGGTCTTTGTTGCCAAAGAAATGCAGCGTAAAGGCTTTAACATTCCACTAATGATTGGGGGTGCGACTACCTCTAAAGCGCATACGGCTGTGAAGATTTCACCGCAATATCAAAATGATGGTGTGTACTACACAGCTGATGCTTCACGTGCAGTCGGTGTGGCAACACAATTGCTTTCTGCCGAGATGAAACCAAAACTGGCAACGGACTATGCGGCGGATTATGAAAAAATCCGTACACGTTTAGCCAATAAGCAGCCGAAAGCCGCCAAACTGTCTTATGCAAAATCAATTGAAAATGGCTTTAAAATTGATTTTGGTGCACACACTCCAGTAAAACCTAACTTCATTGGTTCGGAAACTTTCACCAATTATCCACTTGAAACCTTGGTGGAATATTTTGACTGGACACCGTTCTTTATTTCTTGGAGTCTGGCGGGTAAATTCCCGAAAATCCTGGAAGATGACGTAGTGGGCGAAGCAGCACGTGACTTGTTTGAACAAGCACAAATTATGCTGAAAGATATCATCGAGAATAAACGTTTCGATGCGCGTGCCACCTTCAGCATTTATCCTGCCAACCGTGTGGCAAGCGACACTGTTGCTGTGGCAGATGAAAATGGCAATGTGACCCATACTTTTGAACATCTACGTCAGCAGTCGGATAAAGTGACAGGCAAAGCCAACTATTCTTTGGCGGACTTTATTGCACAGAAAGATGTGGCTCAGGATTATTTGGGTGGTTTTACAGTTTCAATCTTTGGTGCGGAAGAGCTGTCGCAAGAATACAAAGCCAAAGGCGATGATTATTCTGCAATTATGGCGCAGGCTTTAGGTGACCGATTTGCTGAAGCATTTGCTGAACATTTGCACCAGCGTATCCGTAAAGAATTCTGGGGCTACCAAGCAGATGAACAATTGTCGAATGAAGATTTGATTAAAGAGAAGTATGTCGGTATTCGTCCTGCACCGGGCTACCCTGCGTGTCCTGAACATTCTGAAAAAGCGCCACTCTTTGACTGGTTAGGTACAACTGACAAGATTGGAACTTACTTAACCTCTAGTTTTGCAATGTGGCCACCTTCGTCAGTCAGCGGTTTCTATTATGCAAATCCTGAAACTGAATACTTTAACGTGGGTAAAATCTCTGGCGACCAGTTAGAAGATTATGCGAAGCGTAAAGGTTGGACGCTGGATGAAGCAAAACGTTGGTTAGCGCCGAATTTGGATGATTCAGTGGTGTAATCCCCCTCAATCCCCCTTTTCCAAAGGGGGAAGAATCCATTCGTGTCGAATATAAAAAATCCCCTCAAGTGAGGGTTTTTTTTTGTTATTAATCTCCCTAAATCCCTCTTTAAAAAAGAGGGACTTTCACGTATCAAATTCATTACGTGACAGCTTCTCCCATTTTTAAAGGGATGTTGGGAGGGATTAAAAAATCACGTAAATTAAACTATACTAAACCATTAAAACTAAAACAATTTTCTAAATCATGGATCAATTTAGTACCAGAGAATTAGCTTCAATTACATGGGGAACCATACTTATAATGGCTTTAATATTCTACTCTGTAAAAAATGTTCAGCTCAGATATTCTCTTATCACTGTTATCAAAGCATTTTTTCAAATTAAAATTATTACTGCTATTTTATTAATTACTACCTATGTCTTGCTAAGTGTATTTATCTTATACCAAATACAAATCTGGGATATTAGTCAACTTAAAAATACATTTTTTTGGTATATAATAGACTTCCGTCATAAATCAAAAAACGTACAATTTATTTGATCTTAAATTAATCAGCAAAATTATTTAATCCAAGGGATAATCCTTGGATGAAATTCAAAGATATTCAAAAATTATCAGACGTTAAGTTTCGTAGGCTTACCGGTGTTAGTTGGGCTACATTTAACCTCATGTTGGCCGAGCTAAATAAGGAGTTACCTTGTCATATTGGTAAAGGACGACCACATAAATTACCG
This sequence comes from Acinetobacter sp. YH12255, assembly GCF_013417355.1. Taxonomy (NCBI): domain Bacteria; kingdom Pseudomonadati; phylum Pseudomonadota; class Gammaproteobacteria; order Moraxellales; family Moraxellaceae; genus Acinetobacter; species Acinetobacter sp. YH12255. The sequence goes on along the minus strand of NZ_VPEC01000020.1, from coordinate 436 downwards.
TTGGAAGATCTTTTGCTCTTATGTATAGAATATTGGAGAGAATATCGAACATTTTTCCATCTTGGTATGAGTTACGGTGTATCTGAAACGAGTGCAATTCGTATCACACGCGTTATTGAAGATACCTTAATCCGTTCTGGAAAATTTAACTTGCCAAAACAACTTCCTAATCGAGATGAAGTGGATTGGGAAGTTGTTGTGATTGATGCAACTGAAATATTAGTTCAACGTCCAAAAAAAACAGAAGAAATGGTATAGCGGTAAAAAAAAGCGACATACCTTTAAATTTCAGCTATCTATACACTATACAACAGGTGAAATACTGAGTGTATGTGGAAGTCATGGAAGCATGCATGATTTTAAAATATTTAAAAAAAGCATGAGGAAATTAAAATTTAAGCCCTTTTTTATCGTTGATAAGGGGTATTTAGGGATA